>JABHDF010000049.1 GCA_018673175.1 Rhodobiaceae bacterium
ATAGGCCCCGCCACAACGCCACCGCTTTCGCCGCGCCCCAAGGGACGGTTATCATCATAGCCGACATAGACCCCCACCACGAGGTCAGCCGAGAAACCGACAAACCAAGCATCGCGGCTGTCATTGGTAGTGCCCGTTTTGCCCGCCAAAGGCTTGCCAATGGTGCTAATGCGACGCCCCGTGCCACGTTTCACCACGCCTTCCAGCATGGAAACCACTTGATAGGCCGTTTGCGGCGACAAGACTTGTTCGCGCTCGTCGGGTAAATCTGGCGCCGCTTGCTGCTGATAAACTTCGTCGTCGCAAGCAATGCAGGCGCGTTGATCATATTTAAACAGGTTCTCGCCATAGCGATCCTGCACGCGGTCAATAAAGCGTGGCTCAATGCGTTTGCCGCCATTGACCAACATCGCATAGGCCGACGTGAGGCGCATAAGGGTGGTCTCGCCTGCGCCCAGAGACATCGCCAGAACATTTGGCATGGTGGTGTTAATGTTAAATCGCGCCGCGTAATCGGTAATTTTGGCCATGCCGACTTCTTGCGCCATACGAATGGTCATCAGGTTACGGCTTTTCTCCATGCCCAAACGCAAGGTCGAGAGACCGTAAAAGCGCCGCGCATAGTTTTCCGGTTTCCACAGGCCTTGGTCTTTGCCTTGGTCCATCACAAAAGGCGCATCCAACACCAAACTGGCGGGCGTAAACCCACTGTCTAGAGCCGCGGCATAAACGAAAGGTTTAAAGGCCGAGCCAGGCTGGCGACTGGCTTGCGTGGCGCGATTAAATTCACTGGCCGAAAAACTATAGCCGCCCACCATGGCTTGCACACGCCCCGTATGCGGGTTTAGGGCCACCATGGCGCCATTTACTTCTGGCGCTTGTTTCAGCTCATATTGCCCCTCCGCCGACAAGGCATTGACCCAAACAACATCGCCGACTTTCAAAACATCGGAGACTTTGCGAATTCGCGGGCCTTTAATTTTATAGTTATTGTCTGGCGACGGCGCTTCGCGCGCCCATTTCACGCCCTTCAAAGGCAACACGCCCAGCTCCACCGACTCTTCAAAGCGGCGCGCCCGTGTCATCCGTGGGCGCAGGCCAATGGAAGCCTCTTTTTGCTCATCATCCACCGTCAAAACGACAGACAAACGCCACGGCGCCAAATCGGTTGGGATCGCAATTTTCGTAAGCTGCTCCCACCAGGCTTCCAGAGATTCCATTTCGCTAACGGGGCCGCGATAGCCACGACGGCGATCATAATTTTGCAGGCCCTCGCGCAAAGACTTCAGCGCCAATTGTTGAAAGTCCGTATTCAGCGTCGTGCGAATGGATAGCCCGCCGCCATACAGCTGTTTTTCCCCATAAAGCCCATAGACTTCGCGGCGCACTTCTTCGACGAAATATTGGGCCGCATAGCGGCGCAAGCTGGCGGGACGGTCGGCTACCACCAGCTCTTGTGCCGCCGAGCTGCGCGCTTGATCATCGGTGATATAGCCATTGTCGCGCATCCGCCCGATAACCCAATTGCGTCTGGCAAGCGCGCGCGCGCGCTTGCGGAATGGATGATAATTATTCGGCGCTTTTGGCAAAGCCGCCAGATAAGCCGCTTCGGCGATGGTTAAATCGCTCAACGGTTTGTCAAAATAATTCAACGCCGCCGCCGCTACCCCATAGCTGCCGAGCCCGAGATAAATCTCATTGAGATATAACTCCAACAATTGCCGCTTGGTAAACGTGCGCTCCAGCCGCAAAGCCAGCACCGCTTCTTTGAGTTTGCGTTCAAAAGTGACGTCCGAGCTGAGCAGGAAGTTTTTCGCAACTTGCTGGGTAATCGTCGAGGCCCCCTCTAGGCGACGCCCGGTGACAACATTCACCATATTGGCCACCACGGCGCGCATAATCCCGACGAAATCAATGCCGGAATGATCGTAGAAATTTTTATCTTCCGCCGCCAAAAACGCATTGATGAGATGCTCGGGTGCGGTGTCGATAGGCACAAAAATCCGTCTCTCTTGCGCATATTCCGCAATCAACCGGCCATTGCCCGCATGGGCGCGGCTCATCACAGGCGGGGTGTAATTGGCCAAATGTTCGTAATTGGGCAGGCCGCTGTTGAGGCGCCAAAGCACCAACACCAGCACAAACAAACCAATCGCCCCTAAGGTGACGGCAATGCCTGCTATATTCCCCAAAAACTTCATTTACGACTTCCCCAAATACCCGCTTCTCGCGCGCTTTAGCACAGAGTATCTTTATGCTCTCTAAATAGGGCCGCACTATGGCATTTTGCAAGATAATTGTGCCATTCAGCCCGCGTCGGCCTGAGCGCCAAATCGAAACCCAGAAAGCTGCCCTATTGCGCCAGAGCTACCCGCGTGCCGCGAAAGAAACCATCGACGGATTTTACCAAAGCGCCCGCAACTTTGCGGCGCCAACTGCTGGTCACCAATTGTTTTTCATCCTTGCGGTTGGTCAAAAAGCCAAGCTCGATCAACACCGACGGCACATCCGGCGCTTTGAGCACCCGAAAGCCCGCAAAGCGATGAGTGCGGTCCAATAGATTGGTTTTATGACGCGCATTGTCCACCACCAATTTGGCGAATTTGACCGATAGGTTTTTGGTTTCGCGCTGTGCCAAGTCGATGAGAATATCGGCAACTTCCGACGGCTGATCGGCAAAATCAATGCCGGCAATAATATCCGACTGGTTCTCTTTGCGCGCCAGCGAGGCGGCCTCTTTATCGGAAGCGGTTTCCGACAGAGTATAAATAGACATGCCGCGCACATTTTTGCGTTGGATGGCATCGGCATGAATAGAGATAAACAAATCGGCATTATGCTTGCGCGCAATATTTACCCGTTGGCGCAGCGGAATATAAATGTCGCGATTGCGCGTTTGATAAACTTTATATTTGCCTGTGGCGCGCAATTGTTTGGCTAGCTCGCGGGTGAAGGCCAACGTCACGACTTTCTCTTGCGCTTTGCGCCCATGCGCGCCTGGATCGACGCCCCCATGGCCGGCATCAATCACAATCACCGGCTTGGCATTGCGTTTGGTGCGTGGCTTAAAAGCTGGCGGCGGTGCGGCTTTGGCGGTTTTTTTATTTTGGGCGCGACTGGCTTCACGGTCTTTCTTTACTTGTTTGGCAAAGTCTTTGGCCGAGCTTGGCACTAAGTCGACAACCAATCGATGCGGCAAACCAGACGAGGGTCCCAACACAAAACTTTTCGCTACCCGAACCGGATTGGCGGCATCAATCACGAGGCGGCTTTTACCCGCGGTAAATTGGCCAAAGCGCAAGCCGTTCACCAATTTGGCAGAGTTTGAAATTTCGGGGCCTTTGGTTGGCCAATCGAGCGACGGCAAATCGATGACAACGCGGCGCGGCTTGTCTAATAAGAAGACGCGGAAATCCACTTTCTGCGATAAATCCAACACCACCCGCGTGCGCGCATCGCTAACCCCGAGGCGGATATCTTTGACCAAACCGGCCGCCTGCCCGGGGGCGCTTACAGCAAAGCTCAAGAGCACCAACAACAAGAGCTTTGGGATTTGCGACAAGATAGTGGCTAGCGGGTTCATGGTTTTTTATTATCTCCTGCCCTTTGCTTGAAAAGCGCGCGACTCACTACGGTGCGCTTAGTTTAGCAACTTCGAAACCTTTGCGCGACTGAACCCTTAAGAAAACACTCTGCGATATCTAAGCAATTGATTTTATTTAATCTCTTATGCTGCGACGTATTCGCCTTGCAATCTCCATAGCGCGTCTGTAAAACTAATCTCGTGTTTTACATAGGTGAGCGCACCCCGATGGCCAATTGGAGCCGGCGGTGTTTCACCCTCAAAAAAACTCATGAGCCAGGCAATAGCCCCGGCCATACCCGAAACTTTTTAACAGGATGTCGCGTGACCTACGCTGCAGCAACAACAAAAGCGAAATTACAAACTCCAGCCTCGGCTGCGGTTTTAAGCAGCTGTGCGCTTGGTTCGACATCTTATTTTTCTATCCCTTTATTTAAACATTTACGCAGGCTGACGGAGACGGGCTTTGCCCTCACACCGCGCTTGGCGGGAGACTTTCATGACCAAGAATATGCTTATCGATGCCATCCACCCGGAAGAAACACGGGTTGTTGTAACTGAACACAATCAAATCCA
>JABHDF010000051.1 GCA_018673175.1 Rhodobiaceae bacterium
GGCCTCGGGTTTGGGCTCAAAGCCCACCAGCACGCTTTGCAGCGGCACGGCCACACCCAAGATAATCGCGGCATAGAGAAGCCAACTTTGCTGCCAGCCGAGCCACGCGATAACCAGCACCGCCAGCAAAGGCAAGAAGCCCTCAAAACTGGCATAGCCCAATTGCACCAAAGACACCGCCTGCCCGCGCCGCTCCGAAAACGCGCGCGCGGCCGAGGTCATGCCTGTATGGCTGGCCAGACCCTGGCCGAAATGGCGCAGCATAAATAAAGCCAGCCCTAAGGCCACCACATGTTGGGTCAGCCCCATCATCAGACAGCCGCCCGCCAGAGCCAGCAGCACAAAAACCGTAAAGCGGCGCAAGCTCCAGCTATCAATAAAGCGGCCCGTATAGACCATGGCAAAAGCACTCAGCAAAGTCATAGCCGAATAGAGCCCGCCAAAGCCGGCATTGGTGAGGCCAAATTCGGCGCGAATTTCGGCGCTATACAGCGAGATGAAAAACGTCTGGCCGAAATTCGACAGACCCATCATCAAAAAGCCAAATAACAAAAATCCGAAATGCTGGCGCAGGAAAGAAAAATAACTCATGCGTGTCTGATATAGGGCTGCGGCCACGGCGGCAAATGAAAACGAGCGGCGCGTTTTATCGGGCGTGCGAAATGCAAAACGCCGCGGCGGGGTCGAGCGCCAAACGTGCCTCGCCAATCGGCTCGCCGCAATTTAGGCAATAGCCATACTCGCCCGCTTGCAAGCGTTGCAAGGCGGCGGTGAGCGCGCTGATCTCACGCTGGCGACGCCGCACGGTCTCGGCCGCCATGGCTTGTTGTTGCATGGCATCCATACGCGACAAACGGCCTTGCTGGGTTTGGTCGAGCGCTACGGGGGCGGTGTCTCCGGCGGCTTGGTCTAAGAGAGTTTGCAACTCATCGCGTTTGGCTTTGAGGGCTATTTTTAGTTTCGCATCGTTCACTTCATCCCTCCTTAAGTTTCGCTTTAGATGAGCGTCGGTGGTTGTTTTCCCGACAAGCTAAGTTTAGGTTACGTCTAAACAGGAGACATGACCATGCTTGAAGGCTTTAAAGTAATCGAAATGGCGACCTATATCGCCGCCCCCGCAGCTGGCGGCATTATGGCCGATTGGGGTGCCGATGTGATTAAAGTCGAACCATTAGGTGGCTGTCCGATGCGCAAATTTTACGCCAGCGCCATGACCGATGATTACCCCGACAACCCCGTCTCTGCCCTCGACAACCGTGGCAAGCGCGCCATCGCCGTCAACACAGGCACCGAGGAAGGCCGCGATATTGTTCGCAAACTAGTGGCCGATGCGGATGTGTTTTTGACCAATGTGCGGCCCTCACAATTAAAAGAACAGGGTCTCGATTTCGATACCCTAAAGCTCATCAACCCGAAGTTGGTTTATGCCAGCGTCACTGGTTTTGGCCTCGAAGGCGAAGAAGCCGATAAGCCGGGTTTCGATACAGCCGCCTTCATGTCGAAGTCTGGCTTTGGTTGGATGATGACCCCCAAAGGCTCGTCGCCAGCGCCTTTGCGCACGGCCGCGGGCGATCATATTACGGGCATTGCAACTGCCAGTGGCATTTTGGCCGCCTTGTTGAAAGTGCAAAAATCTGGCGAAGGCTGCCTGGTCGAAAGCTCGCTGCTGCGCTCTGCCGCCTATGCCGTGGGCTGCGATTACGGAACCTGGTTGCGCTATGGCCGCGTAGCCCGCTCGCGCCCGCGCGAAGAGGCCATTGTGGCGATTAACAATTATTACCTGACTGCAGATGAGCATTGGCTGTTCATCAACGCCCGCCCGGGCGAACCCGACTGGCCAGATGTGGCGCGTGCCACAGGCCTCGAGCCTCTCATCGACGACGAACGCTTTGGCAGCTTGCGCGATCGTCGCAAAAATGGCGTTGAGCTTATCGCGCTTTTGGATGCGGCCTTCGCCACCAAAACACTGGAAGAATGGAAACCTCTGCTAGATGCAGCTGGCCTGATTTGGTCGCCCGTGCAGAATTTTGAGCAAGCCTATAACGACCCGCAAATGCATGCGGCAGGCGTCTTTGTCGATATGCCTAAGGCAGATGGCACGAGCTATAAAAACATCGCCTCGCCCATTCGCTTCTCCAGTGAAAGCACCGATCCCAAGGGGGTTCTGCCCGAAATTGGACAAGACACAATGGCTGTGCTGGACGATTTAGGTTTGGATGAAGAAACCCGCGCGCGCTATCTCGAGGCCAACGTCATCGGCCAATATAGCGTCATCGGCCAATCTAGCGAATGAGTTAGCTGGCGCTTGCGGCTTGCGCTTGTTTGTCGAGCCATCGATAGCGCCAAATAACCAAAGCAAAAGGCACAAAGGTGCCCAGCACGATGCCATCTGCCAGACCCAAAGCTCCCCGCCCGAGCGGGAAAATCAGCGCATAGGTGAGCGGTATCATAATCACGCCATAAGATAGCAGATGAATGAACGTCGGCACCCAAGTGTCGCCGCGCGCGCGCAAGGACATCGACAATAAAGATTGGCCTGTATCAAACACCGTGCCGATAGAGACCAGCGCGATGAGAACGGCGGCAAGTTTTATCACTTGCGTATCGGTGGTGAAAAATGTGGCTAATTGCGGCGCGCTGATCCACATGAAAAAGCCGGCAAAAGCCATGATGACACTCTGCACGCTTAAGCCCAGCCAAGCCCATCGTTTTACCGCGTCCATATCGCCCGCCCCATAGGCATTGCCCACGCTGACGGCTGTGGCCACGCCGAAGCCCAACCCCATCATAAAAAACAGGGCGAACACATTGATCATAATAATATGCGCCGCCACGACCATGGTGCCGAGGAAGCCTGCAAATAAAATGACCACATTGAAGGCGGTGTTCTCAATGCCCATGGAAATACCAGAGGCATAGCCGATCGAGCGCATCTCGCGCCCTCCCGCCCAAGTGATTTTGGGTTTGCGGAGGCCATATTTTTCGTGATCGAGAAAAAACCAAACGTAAGATAAAATCGCCACGACTTGCATAAAGCGAACCACCAAAGTCGCCCAAATCGAGCCTTCCGCGCCGAGCTCGGGGAAGCCAAAAGCGCCGAACACAAAAATGTAATTGGCAAAAATGTTCACGATATTGGCGACAATCATAATCACCATACCCGGGCGCGGATTACGAATGCCCTCGAGGAAAAATCCGGTCGACATATGCACGGCAGCAAACGGCAGGCTTAATCCGGCAATCATCGAAATGCGCCCGCCCGCGGCCGCCAGCTCTGGGGTTTGTCCCGACAGCAGCAATAATGGCTCGCCGAAAAAGCAGAACACCGTCCCGACCAAACCAATGGCCACCCCCCAAGGCACGGCGTGCCACCAGACTTTGCCCGTTTCGCTATATTGCTTGGCGCCAAATTTATTCGACACCAAAACCGACGTGCCCATGAGAAGGCCGATCATAATCAAAATGAAAATATTGCTCGGCACCATGCCAATGCCCAGATAGGCCAAATGCTCCGACGCATAATGGCCGACGACCACCGTATCGGTAATGCCCAAGGTCAAAATACCGACGCGCGAGATGACCACTGGCCAAGCCAGTGTCATCAGGGTTTTGACGTCTTGCCAGAGGGCGTTCATTGGCCGGAACTCAAATTAGGAAGCCCAAAATGCACCACATCGTCTAGTGCGGGACGCGCGCGCTCACTTGGCGCTTGTGCGGGCGTGCCAATATATATGAACCCAGCGATTTCATCGCCGCTTTGCCCACCCAAGGCTTTCAAAACGGCTGGCTCATAGGCGACATCTCCGGTCAACCATTGCGCTGCAAAACCCAAAGATTGCGCGGCGGTAAGCAGCGTCATGCAGACTGCCCCTGCCGATAAAATCATTTCACTGCGCGGAATTTTAGGATGTGTTTTCGGGCAGGCCAGCACGGCAATCACGCAAGGCGCGCGCAAAAACTGCGCAGCCGATGTGGCATAAGCATCGACGCGTTTTTCGTCTTCCTTGGCGAATAAGGCATCGGCGCCAATTTGGCCCAAGCTTGTGCGCGCCTCGTCTTGCAAAACCACCAAACGCCATGGCGCTAGTTTACCATGGTCGGGCACGCGCGTTGCGGCGCTCAAGATATCGCGCAACCCATCGGCCGAGGGGCCGGGTTCCGTCATATTGCGGGCCAATACCGAGCGGCGGGTTTTTAAAAATTCTAGCGTTGAATTCGCAACCATTTTCTTGTCCTATCAAGCTTATGTGCTCTGGCTTATCCTTGCCCTGCCTTAAAGTCAATTAGCGCCCCGAACAACAATAACAACCTAAAGGTTGGCTCATGCGCATCGCGCTTTTTTATCTACTGGCCCTTTGTCTCACGTCCCCCGCTTGGGCCGGCGCTTGGACTTTGCCCGAGGGAGAGAGCAAGGCCACCGTGCAATATGGGGAGCGCCGGCAAAACTTGCTTTTCCTACTTGCCCCTCAGCGCAACTATCGGCTGCGGGAGACCTTTATCAGCTTGCTCGTCGAACATGGGCTTAGCCCTCACGTCACGCTGAGCGGCAAATGGAGCCAGCAACGGACCCGTGAAGCCTTGCGGCTAAGTGAGACGCAAAACAGCCGATTGGCGGGGCAAGTCGCGGCGCCAAAACTGGCCACCGGACTTTTGCCGCCGTTTGTTTTTCAGGGCTTGGGGAGCCTGTTTCCCCACGCCCGATGGCATCGCGAGAAGAAAGCCTCCGTGCTGGCCGGGTTGGATTGGCAAGACGGACATAGAGGCCAAGGCGGTTATCACTTGGGTCTATCGCTGGCCGATAAGGTTAGCGCGGGGCTTTTATCTATCGTGCAAGAAATGGAATATCGCGAAACTCGACTGTCTCGCGAGCATCATATAAATGGCCAATATCGATTTTCTTTGCAGCGTGGAAATTGGCAACTCGGCTCACAAGCCGAGCAGTTTGAGAACCAGACCACGGGCTACCTCTCCCTCAAACATAGCACGCGGCTGACATGGAAACCGCCATCGCTACCCTATGAAATCACGCTTGGGCGGGGCCACACGAGAGTAAACAACCGCCAACAACCCTTGGCCAGATTTCAACGTGGCCAACAATGGACCCTAGAGTTTCAACAGAAATTCTAGCGGCGCAAATCGGGCGCCGTGGCTTCCAAGGATAGGCTGGCAGCGGCCTCCTCAAGGCTCAAAACCGTTTGGTCTTTCGAGCCGAGACGACGCATGGAGACGGTCTTGCCTTCCGCCTCGCGCATGCCCACAGCCAGAATGACCGGAACTTTTGCTACCGAATGCTCGCGCACTTTATAGTTAATTTTCTCATTGCGCGTATCGGCGCGCGCGCGCAAGCCTTGCGCGGTCAATTGCGCCACAACTTCGTTCGCGTAAGCATCCGC
Source organism: Rhodobiaceae bacterium (assembly GCA_018673175.1). Lineage (GTDB taxonomy): Bacteria > Pseudomonadota > Alphaproteobacteria > RS24 > RS24 > UBA8337. The sequence continues at coordinate 5,394 of JABHDF010000051.1, forward strand.
ATCGGTGGTGATCGGGCAGACCACCACTTGCTCGGGCGCCAACCAAAGCGGCAGCTTGCCAGCATAACTCTCGATTAAAATACCGAGGAAACGTTCAATCGAGCCAAGCACAGCACGGTGTAACATAACGGGGCGATGCTTTTCACCATCTTCGCCAATGTAAGCCGCGTCCAGACGCTCGGGCAGCACGAAGTCGAGCTGCAAAGTGGCACACTGCCAAGTCCGGCCGATGGCATCGGTCAAGTGATATTCAATTTTCGGGCCATAGAAAGCGCCTTCTCCTGGCAGCTCTTCCCATTCCAAACCGGCTTCGGTTAGCGCATCGCGCAAGCCCTGCTCGGCACGATCCCAAGCCTCATCTTCGCCAGCGCGAACCTCGGGGCGCAGCGCAATTTTTACCGATACGTCGGTAAAGCCAAGGTCGTCATAAACTTCGGTCACCAAGCCACAAAAATCGACGGCTTCAGAAATAATTTGGTCTTCGCGGCAAAAAATATGCGCGTCATCTTGGGTCATTTGGCGCACACGCATCAGCCCGTGCAAAGCCCCATGCGGCTCATTGCGATGGCAACAACCAAACTCGGCCATACGAATCGGCAGGTCGCGATAAGATTTAATGCCTTGCTTGAAAATCTGCACGTGGGCCGGGCAATTCATTGGTTTGATGGCCATTAAATCGGCATCGCCAGAAATCACTGCGGCCTCTTCGCTGGTGGATGGCACTTCATCGGGCACCACAAACATGTTCTCGCGAAATTTATCCCAGTGGCCCGATTGCTCCCAGAAGCGCTTATCCAAAAGCTGTGGTGTTTTCACTTCTTCATAGTCATTAGCGTTCAGACGGCGGCGGATGTATTGCTCCAACTGCTGCCAGATTGTGTAGCCCTTGGCGTGCCAAAACACGCTGCCTTGGGCTTCTTCTTGGAAATGGAACAAGTCCATCTCGCGGCCAATTTTGCGGTGGTCGCGCTTTTCCGCTTCTTCCACCATGTGTAAATAGGCCTTTAAATCTTTTTCATGGCCCCAGCAGGTGCCGTAAATGCGTTGCAACATTTCATTATTGCTGTCACCGCGCCAATAAGCGCCAGCCAATTTGGTCAGCTTGAAAGCCTTGCCCAGCTTACCCGTCGACGGCAAATGCGGTCCACGGCATAGGTCTTTCCACTCGCCTTGGCGATAAATCGTAATCGGCTGATCGCCCGGAATAGAGGCGATGATTTCCGCCTTATAGACTTCGCCAATCTGTGTGAAATGCGCCACCGCTTCGTCGCGGTTCCAAACTTCACGGACAATCTCTTCATTGCGGTCGACGATATCGCGCATGCGTTGCTCAATGGCTTCTAGATCGTCGAGGCTAAACGGCGTCTCGCGCGCGAAGTCATAATAAAACCCGTCTTTAATCACCGGCCCAATGGTCACCTGCGTTTCGGGGAACAGCTCTTGTACGGCTTCGGCCAAAACATGGGCGCAATCATGGCGCAGCAAATCGACACCATCGGCGTCGGCTGCGGTGATGACGGCGATGTCGGCATCGGTCTCAATGCGGGTCGCCAAATCCACCACTTCGCCATTGAGTTTTAAGGCGAGCGCTTTTTTGGCCAGCGATTTGGAAATGCTGGTGGCGAAAGCAAGCCCATCTAGGGGCGCTTCAAATTCGCGGGTCGCGCCATCCGGCAAGGTCAGTGTGATCATAATTCCAACTTCTCGTTTTATCGCCTACACATGGGCGTCATTTTCGGCACAAGGCGCCGAGGAAACTCTCCATGGTGCATACCAAGGTGGCGCGCAAACCTCAAGTGGTACGGGGTCAAAACCATGGCCTGGATGCATTTTGTGAAATGGATGACATTTACCCAGACGCTTGGCCGACAACCAACCGCCCGTCCATACCCCATGCGCTTTAACCGCCTCCAGCGCATATTCAGAACACGTGGGCTGAAAACGGCACCGTGGGCCCAGCAAGGGCGAGATAAAAAGGCGATATATATGCACAGGCAAAAGCGCCACAAAACGGAGGGTCAAGCGTACCATCTTTGCATCCTACCTCATCAACTTGGTGCTTCGAAACAAAAGAAAGGCTATCAGATGAAGTTTAATAATTGGTTAGAAACTCGCACGGCGCGCTTGGGGCTGTTGGATATTGCTTGTCTCAAAATTTGCGTCTTCGCCTTCGCGCTGCTTTTGGCCAAGCTCTGGCCGCCGCTTCTGGCGCTCGATTGGACGCTTTATGCTGGCGTTTTTGGGCTTACTTATGGACTTGTTATGGCTAAGCTGTTGTTTACCGATGGACACGCTTGAATATAAATTTAGCGGCGAGGTATGGATTTGGTCGGGCAAGAAAACCGACTGGTTCTTCGTAACGCTGCCCAAAGAAGTAAGCGATCACGCGCGCTATTTTACCACCCATGTGCAACGTGGCTTTAAATCTTTGAAAGTAAATGCGCAAATTGGCGACAGCCAATGGCAGACCTCTATGTTTCCCAGCAAAGAACGCCAGAGCTATCTTTTGCCGGTGAAAAAATCTGTGCGGCTGGCCGAAAACATCGAAGTGGGCAAGGCCAGAGATATAAAAATCACCCTACTCGGGCTTTAAACGCCCAATTGCGCCAGACAATCTTCCACCGCATCAAACGTCAATAGGGTCGAGGCGTGGCGATTTTTAAACTCGCGAACAGGTTCCAGAACTTCTAAATCGGCCCAACGCCCGGTCGGCGGCGTGCCGTCTTGTTTTAACATGGCGCGCATTGTGGCGCCGACTTCGCGCAACTCATCGGGTGGCGTGCCAATAATCTCACGCGCCATCACCGAGCTGGCCGCTTGGCCCAAAGCGCAAGCCTCTAGCTGATGCGCGAAGGCACGCACCGTGCCATCTTCGCCGAGGGCCAATTCGACATGCACTTTCGAACCGCACAAGCGCGACACAGCGTCTGCCTTGGCGATGCGGGTGCCCTCGCCTTCCGACAAATTGCCGATGTGGGCGATCGACGCCGCCAGTTTCAAAATGCGTTGATTATAAAGATCGTTCATCATGGTCTTAAGATAGGCGCTGGCGCATCATTTTGCGAGCTTCCAAATGGTGCCATCGGCTGTGTCTTCTATCACCACGCCCATGGCGGTTAAGTCATCGCGTGCGGCATCGGCGGCAGCGAAATCTTTTTCCGCCCGAGCCTTGGCGCGCACCTCAATCAAAGCTTCCACAGCCGCCGCATCGACATCGCTATTTGCCGTGCTTTTTGCCGTTTGGGCGGCGAACCAATCTTCCGGTGCTTGTTGCAGCAGCCCCATAAGATTTGCCGCGGCTAAAAACGCGCCTTTGCTTTCGGACGAGGTGATGTTTTTGCTCAAAGCGAATAATTCGGCCAGCGCTTTGGGCGTGTTTAGGTCATCGCAAAGGGCGGTAAGAAATGCCTCTGGCGCAGGCGTGCGCACGGCTTTGATGTCGCTCGTATCGCGCAAAACCCCATACAGGCGGTCGAGGTTTTTCACCGATTGTGCGAGCAGGTCATCGCTAAAATCGAGCCTCTGGCGGTAATGCCCTTGCAGTAACCCCAAGCGAATGGCCTCGCCGGGTGCGTCTTCCAGCAGCTCATCCATCACCTTAATATTGCCGATGGATTTGGACATTTTTTCGCCCGAAATATTCAACATGCCATTGTGCAACCAATAATTGGCCAAAGGCGCGCCATGCGAGCAGCGGCTTTGCGCCGCTTCATTTTCATGGTGGGGAAATTGCAAATCGGCGCCGCCGCCATGAATATCAATGGTGGCCCCCAAGTGCTTTTCAATCATCGCCGAACATTCAATGTGCCAGCCTGGGCGGCCGCGTCCCCAAATGCTGTCCCATCCGGGCTGCTCGGGCGTTGAGGGTTTCCACAAAACAAAATCGCCAGCATCTTTTTTATAAGGTGCCACTTCGACGCGCGCGCCCGCCAACATGTCGTCGCGAGAGCGCCCTGAAAGGCCGCCATACTCGCTATCTTGCGTGACATCAAACAACACATGGCCCTCTGCCTCATAGGCGTGACCTTTGGCGATGAGCTGCTCAATCATGGCCTGCATTTCTGGGATATGTTGGGTAGCAAAAGGCTCAATATCGGGCGGCGACACGCCCAGCACCTGCATATCAGCCATATATTTGGCGTGATAGCGCTCGGTAATGCGCGAAATATCTACGCCCTCCCCTTGTGCTTTCGCGTTAATTTTATCGTCCACATCGGTAATATTGCGGGCATAAATAACTTGCGGGTAAAGCGCGCGCAACACGCGCACCAAAACATCAAACACAACGGCGGGGCGAAAATTGCCGATATGACAGGGTCCATAGACCGTCGGCCCGCAGACATAAAGCGTCACCCGCGAAGGGTCTTGCGGCGTAAAGGCTTGTTTCTCGCGCGCCAGCGTATTGTGCAAATAGAGCTGTGTTTCCATGCGCGCACCCTAAGTCATCTGCGGGTCAAGCCGCAAGGCCAATTAAATAACCCTAATGCATTGGAAATCGATGGGATGAAGCCTAAATAAGGAGGTATAGAGACCAGCAGTGGCGCCTCAAAACGCATATTTCACTCGGTTCTGGCTCAGGTTTGTCTTGTTCGTTGAGGCATTTTTGGGTATCTAACATCAGCGAAGGCGCTGGTTTTGCAAAGAGACTTTGCTTTCTTGCAAAACAATGTGCAAAATTTAGGGGATACGCTCCCAGCTCGACATGGCATACTTAGGCTTAAGTCAGAGCTGCTTGGGTAAAAGTAATTTAGGCAGTTTTTTATGCCTGACGTATTGCGGGACGTATTTCCCGCTCAGTGAGGTAACAAAATGGACGCTAGAGTAGACGGCAATAAAACGCCAGCAACTGGAGAACGGGACGTAAAAGTGGAAAAACCTTCACGCGACCAAGCCGAAGCCGCCGTACGCACACTCATTGCATGGGCTGGCGATAACCCCGAACGCGAGGGTCTCATCGACACGCCAAAGCGCGTCGTCAACGCCTACACAGAATTTTTCGCAGGGTATGACGAAAACCCAGACGATGTTTTGGGCCGCACCTTCGAAGATGTCGAAGGCTATGACGACATGGTCATGCTGCGCGACATTTCGCTGGAAAGTCACTGCGAGCATCACATGGTAGCCATTTTGGGCAAAGTCCATATCGCTTACATGCCGGTTAACAAAGTGGTTGGCATTTCCAAGCTGGCTCGGGTTATCGAAATTTTTGCAAAGCGCCTGCAAACCCAAGAAACCATGACCGCGCAAGTGGTCGATTGCATTCAGCGCGTGCTGGAACCAGCTGGTATTGCCATTCTGGTGGATGCCAAGCACCAATGCATGACCACACGTGGCATTAAGAAGCCGGATGTGGCAACCATTACCACCCAGTTTACCGGCGTGTTTGCTGAAGATCCGCGCATGGAAGCACGCTTCCTTGCCATGATTAGCCGCTAGGGTCTATAAGACCTCAAACAGCTGAGGGAAAAAACATGACTGGACCGTTTGCACCGCGCGAAACCATCGAACAGGTGGAAGAAGGCCACGTCTTGGCGCCGAAATTCGATGCCAAGGGCCTCATTCCTGTCGTCACCACGGATTTTACCAGTGGCGAGTTGCTGATGCATGGCTTCATGAATGAGACGGCGTTGAAGCTGACCATTGAAACTGGCGAAGCGCATTATTTCTCCCGCTCGCGCGAAGCCATTTGGCACAAAGGCGCAACCAGCGGCCTGGTGCAGTCCATCGCAGAAATGCGCATCGATGATGACCAAGATTGTGTTTGGCTTCGGGTGAAGGTTGGCGGCAATGGCGCGTCTTGCCACGTTGGCTATCGCTCGTGCTTTTATCGCTCGCTGCCGACGGGCGAGCTACCGGAAACGCCGGTGGCTTTGACCTACGAAGAAGATGAAAAAGTTTTTGATCCGCTCGACGTTTATGGCGATGCGCCCAATCCAACCAAACTGTAAGCCTTAGCCCGTCGCGATATAATCTTTCATCGCTGCGGCTTCTCTTTCGGTTTGCTGGATACGGTAGTTCACCAAATCCCCGATAGAAACGATGCCACACAGGCTATCGCCCGTCATAACCGGCAAATGGCGAAACCTTCTTTGCGTCATAATGCCCATGGCCTCGTCTACGCCCGAGCTAAGCGCAATGCTTTGCGGGCGCTCTGTCATATGCTCGCAAACAGATTCCTCAAGGGCCGCCGCGCCATGTTGCGCTAGCGCGCGCATCACATCGCGCTCGGTAAAGATGCCGTTACAAGTCTGCCCTCCGCCCGCGACAACCAGCGCGCCAATAGCTTTCTCATTCATCATTTGCAGGGCTTGCTCAACAGTTTGATCGCTATCAATAGCGATAACATCGGCGCCCTTATTGTTTAAAATCGCTTGAATACTCATTCGTGAGCCTCCCTAAGGCTTCAGCATGCGGCAGGGTGACGCAGATTGCAAGCCGTGTGTCGCGGCGTTATTTTTTGGGGTTTTTCCACTCGCCATAGCCAACCTGGCCCGGCCCACCAGAGGAAGAAAGCGGCGGCTTTTCTAAAAACCCAATGAGCAAAAGTCCGGTGAAGAACCCGACCAAATGGGCAATCCACGCGATATTTACGCGCGCGCCATCCGGGCTCGCCAATCCATAGGGGCCCAGCAGGCCAAAGGCCAAATTCATCACCACCCAAATGCCGATGAACATCAACACCGGACGCCGCTTGGGCACTTCGCGCAAAGCTAACAATCGCCGTTCAGGGTTCTGGGAATTGGGATCCAACCAACGCACGTCGGAAAACGCAAACCGCGAGGCCGCCCCCATCAAGCCAGCTACGCCGCCAGACGCGCCGATAATTGGGATTAGGTAATTTTGCACAGGGGCGGCAAAAATTTGTCCAACCCCCGCCAATATGGTGCACATCATATACAAGAACATAAATTTGCGGGGGCCCAATCGGCGCGCCACAGGGGCGCCAAAGGCCAATAGCCAGACCGCGTTTAAAATGAAATGCGACCAACCGCCATGCAGCATCGAATAGCTAAACAGATTGACCACCCCCTGCACCCAAGTGCCAGGCAGCCCGCCCAAACCTTCGGCAAACAAGCGGGCCGGAAACAGACCCAGCGAGACCAATAATTCATTGCGCTGCGCATAGCCACCAAACGCCATCAGCAGTTGGAAAACCAACAAGACGCCAAGCAAGGCCAAAACAATAAAAGGCGCGCGCAATATCGGCTGTTTTTCTGGCTTACCAGGTTCGCTCGGCGGTGTATCTGTCATGACAACTCCTAGTTTCCGGCGGCTTCTTTTAAAGCGGCCTCAACCAATTCCAATCGGTCATTGCCAAAATACATATCTGTTTCATTGACATACATCGTCGGGGAGCCAAAGCCCCCCCGGTCGATGACGTCTTGTGTATTGGCGCGCAAACGAGCCTTCACAGCATCGCTTTGTATCGCTTCCAGCACCGCCGCGCCCTCCATGCCAACTTGCTGGCATAGGGCCATCATTTCTTCTGGCTGGCTGATGTCTTTCAACTCGCCCCAATAGGCGTAAAAAGCGGCATGGGAAAATTCGCTCAATTTACCTTGGTCTTGCGCCACCAACGCGGCGCGCATAAGGCCCGCAGCCGGCAGCGGAAAGACTTTCGGCTGGCCAATGGTGACGCCACAAAAACGCGCCCAATCTTGCAAGTCTTTCAAATAATAGCGCCCCTTAATGGGATGCGGTTTGGAGCGCGCCTCATAGACGCTCTCATTAACTGCATTGAACACGCCGCCAACCAAGATCGGTTTAAAGTCAATTTCCACGCCGCAGCGTTTCGCCAAAGCCTCAACTCTCGAAAAGGCTAAATATGTCCAAGGGCTTGATATATCGAAGAAAAATTCGAACTTAACCATATTATCCTGCCACTTGTTGAGCGGGTAAAAACGCTTTGCCGCGAATGTGATCGGAGATTTTTTCTGCCATCATAATCGTCGGCGCATTGGTGTTGCCCGTTACCAAAGTTGGCATCAGCGACGCATCGACCACACGCAAGCCATCGAGGCCATGCACTTGTCCGTGTTCATTGGTCACGGCCATCGGGTCATTGCCCATTTTGCAAGTGCCGACGGGGTGATATAGCGTCTCGCCAGTTGCCCGAATCCAGCCATCCAACTCGTCGTCATTATCGACGTTCACATCGAGGCTCGGTTTCACCTGATCGCCACGAAAAGGGTCGAAAGCTTTTTGCAGGAAGATATCGCGGGTGATGCGAAACCCATTGCGGATGTCGACGATGTCTTGCTCGGCCGTTAGATAATTTGGATACATGGCCGGCGCATCTTCTGCGTTGGCGGTCTTCAGCGTCAAATACCCACGGCTTTCAGGACGACAGCCATAGACGATGGACGAAAAGCCATGTTGGGTCGGCAAATCATCGCGTCCATGCACATCTGGAACGGCCACGGACACATAGTGAATTTGCATATCTGGCACGGCCTTTGTTGGGGCCGATTTGAAAAATGCCCCCGCCGCCGTGGGCGGATAAGAGGCATCGCCCTTGCCCATCAGCAAATACTGAATGCCAGCCAATTGCGTGCGCCACCAAACGGCAGAGCGATGCAAGGTCACGGGCTGCGTGCATTCAAATTGGCTCACGACGCCTAAATGGTCTTGCAAGTTTTGCCCAACCCCTGGCAGCTCATGCACCATCTCTAGGCCATGCGGCTTAATCTCTTTTTCGGGGCCCACACCACTGCGCAGCAAAATTTGCGGCGAGTTTAGCGCACCGGCAGACAGGATAACTTCCTTATTGGCATGCACAGTGACGCTTTTGCCCTTTTTCAAAAAGGTAACGCCGACCGCTTTTTTGCCGTCAAACTCGACCCGCTCAACCGTGACATCGGTTTCCGTATGCAGGTTTTTGCGGCCCAAAGCCGGGTGCAAATAACCGCGCGCCGCGCTGCAACGTTTTGAGCCGCGAATTGTGTGCTCATAGCGCGAAACGCCTTCTTGGCTTTTGCCATTAAAATCTTTGGTGAAGGGAATACCCGCCTGCTGGCCTGCCTCGACAAATACGTCGAGCAATTCGTCATTTTCGCGATTGGATTTCTGCACGCTTAGCGGGCCGCCCGTGCCGTGATAATCCGCGTCCCCATCGCCGGAAAAATCTTCGGCGCGTTTGAAATAGGGCAGCA
>JABHDF010000053.1 GCA_018673175.1 Rhodobiaceae bacterium
GCAATTTGATATGCACCAGTGCTTTGATTGTTCTGTGCTTGAAGCATTAAAATGTCTAATTCGGTCATGTTTATCTCCTATGAAGTTTAAGTGTAACAAAAAAATTCCAACATGTTTTTTTTCCCGTGTCCATACCCATTTCCAGTCTGTTGAGTGAGTAAATATCAGCCCTAAATCAAAATTTTTGGGGAATCAGTTTATAGATTTATGGCCTGTGCGTCGGACTTGCACCTGCCACTTACCGTTTCTCTGACGAATAGATTCCATTCTTCTCTCTCCTTGCAACGACATTGTGACGTCGTGAAGAGACAATCGGCTAAGTCATTGATTTCGCGATCAGCTCAGCGGGAGAGCACTACATTGACATTGTAGGGGTCACTGGTTCAATCCCAGTATCGCCCACCACCAACCAGCGATTGCATTTGGGAAAACTCTTTCGTAGAAATTTTTATCCGGCGAACTTAACCTTAGCCGCTGAAAACAAAGTTTTTTGACGGCAGGTTGTCTATTTTTAGAATTTTGGTCTAGGCTTATGGCTTAACTAGGAGAAAAAAATGACCCGTGTGTTTGCCCTAATTACTTTTTTGCTGATTTCCCCCGCGTCTGCCGATTCCATTGATGAGACCATCAATCGATTGGCGCAGCCGCTTACCGATGCCATTTCGGCGTTTATTTTTTACTCCGTGCCAATTGCGGGCGCGCAGGTGCCGCTGATTGTCTGTTGGCTGATATTCGCCGCGTTTTTCTTCACTTTTTATATGGGCTTCGTCAATTTTCGAGGCTTTACCCACGCCGTCTCTATTGTGCGTGGCGCGCTGAAAAACGATAAACATGACGGCGAGATTTCGCACTTTCAAGCACTCAGCACCGCCATGTCTGGCACCATTGGTATCGGCAATATTGCCGGTGTGGCGATCACCGTTTCTTTGGGCGGGGCGGGGGCTATTTTTTGGCTCATTCTGGCTGGCCTTGTGGGCATGACCACGAAATTCGTGGAATGCACTTTGGGGGTTAAATACCGCGTCCTCAACCCCGATGGCACGGTTTCCGGCGGGCCGATGTATTATTTGCGCGATGGTTTGGCGCAAAAAGGCTTTCCGCGTTTGGGCAAATATCTCGGTAATTTCTTTGCCGTCAGCATTGTCATCGGCTGTTTGGGGGCGGGCAATATGTTCCAGTCCAATCAGGCCTATGTGCAATTGGTGGAGGTTTCGGGCGGCGTCCATAGCCCCTTGGTTGGCTATGGCTGGCTGGTCGGTTTGGTTTTGGCGATTTTGGTGGGGCTGATTATTGTCGGCGGCATTAAATCTATCGCCAATGTGACGGCGCGCTTGGTGCCCTTCATGATTTTGATTTATATCGTCGGCTCGTTGATTGTCTTGACCATGAACGCATCGGCTATTCCGGGCGCCATTGGCGCCATTTTTGCGGGCGCTTTTACCATGCATGGGGTTTCGGGTGGCTTTATCGGGATTATGATTTTGGGCTTTCAACGCGCCGCTTTCTCGAATGAAGCGGGCCTTGGCTCGGCCGCTATTGCCCATGCGGCGGTGAAAACCGACGAGCCGTTGAGCGAGGGGTTTGTCGCCCTTCTGGAGCCCTTCATGGACACCGTGGTGATTTGCACGCTGACCGGATTGGTGCTGATTACCACGCTGCCGCCGGAAGTGTTAACCGGCGGAGGGCTGTCGGGCATTGAACTGACGTCTTCGGCTTTTGAAAGCAATATTTCATGGTCGCCTTTGCCGCTATCTATGGTGGCGCTGCTGTTTGCTTTTTCCACCATGTTAGCTTGGGCTTATTATGGCATCAAAGGCTGGACGTTTCTGGTCGGGGAAGGCAAGCACAAAGAGCGGTTTTTTGGCTTGGTGTTTTGTGTCTTCATCATCATTGGCGCGTCGATACAATTGAGCGTTATTCTTGATTTTGCCGATGCGCTGATTTTCGTAATGGCCATTCCCAATATCATCGGCCTGTATATTTTGGCGCCGGATGTGAAGAAAGATTTGCAGGTCTATATGGCCAAACTCAAAGCCGCGCAGGCCACCTGAGCGGAAGACATAAAAAAACACCCAGACAAGAGGGTGTTGTCGCGGACAAAACCTGTCCGAGGAAAAAGAAAAGAGCCCGTCGGATATCCGACGGGCTCTCTCATATTAGTCAGCTGGGCCGAGGTTAACGGCGGAGTATTTGCCGTTTTTGCCTTGCTGCTTTTCAAAGGAAACTTTCATTTCTTCTTTGAGCTGCAAGCCGCTAGCTTCCACTGCGGAGATGTGTACGAATACATCGTCTTCACCTTCAACAGCAATAAATCCATATCCTTTTGTGGCGTTAAACCATTTCACAGTACCAGTAATCATTCGTCAGTCCTAAAGTTGTGTCTTTTGCGTACGTAATCTAAAAAGTAGCAAAACCAACCAAAGGGAGTTGCTAGGCTGCGCCAAAAGAAACATATAACGTCACGCAGCCCTTTGTCGCTACCATATGGACAAGAAAAAGCAAGCGAAAACTTAATTTTTTATGAACTCGGTCTTCAGCAATCTATCGCCAATCTATCGCAAACACGTGAGCCGCCTCGTTTTATCTTGCCCCCAGCGGTCTCGGCAGATTAGGGTAGATGTCTATTTTAACAGGAGCTTTCGATGAGCGAAAAACAATATGAACCGCCAAAAATTTGGACTTGGGATAAAGAAAGCGGCGGTCGGTTTGCGGCCATCAACCGCCCCATCGCAGGCCCAACCCATGAAAAAGAGCTGCCCGTGGGCGAGCATCCCATCCAATTATATTCTTTGGGCACGCCAAATGGCGTGAAAGTTACCGTATTGCTCGAGGAGCTTTTGGCGCTTGGCCACGCCGGCGCTGAATATGATGCTTGGCTGATCAACATCGGCGAAGGCAATCAATTCTCCAGCGGGTTTGTGGAATTAAACCCCAATTCCAAAATTCCCGCCATGGCCGATCGCTCGGGCGAGACGCCGGTGCGCTTATTTGAAAGCGCCTCGATGCTGGTGCATCTGGCCGAAAAATTTGATGCGTTTTTGCCCAAACAAGGGGCCAAACGCGCCGAATGCTTCAACTGGCTGTTTTGGCAAATGGGCTCCGCGCCGTATTTGGGCGGCGGCTTTGGCCATTTTTATGCTTATGCGCCGATTAAAATCGAATATGCCATCGACCGTTTTGCGATGGAAGCCAAGCGCCAATTAGACGTTTTGGAACGCCATCTCGCCGACAATCAATTTATGTGCGGCGACGAATATACCATCGCCGATATGGCCATCTGGCCGTGGTATGGCGCTTTGGCCATGGGCATTTTGTATGACTCGGCGGAGTTTCTACAGGTGCATGAATATACCAATGTGTTGCGCTGGGCGCATGAGATTTCCGCCCGTCCTGCCGTGCGTCGTGGCCGTTTGGTCAATCGGGCTTGGGGCGCGGAAATGGTGCCCGAGCGCCATAGCGCGGCCGATGTCGATACGCCGCAAAAAGGCGACCCAGACAGCCGTCTATAATATAATCGAAGTTAAGAAAAAGCCGCCGAGCGAACTCGGCGGCTTTTGTTTGTCAGACGAGAAGCGTTTCGGCTTACAGGTCTTTTTGTGGCTGAATGACGTATTTCTCGCCGGTTTTTTTCGGCATATAGCGGGCGATATTGGCCGGGTCGATGGCTTCCAGCAACGACAGCGTATCGGTGATATGGCTGGCGAATGTGGTTTTAATTTCATCGGCTACGCGCGCTTGCATGGCACCCAGTTTTTCGGGGCCCATTTTTTGCAAGTTTGGCGTCAGCAAATAGCCGCCGCACGCCCAATGCATGCCGTAGCTTTGACCCAAAGTAATTTGACCCATGCCCAGGCGACCATAAACATAGACTTGTTTGAACTGGTCGGAGCCATAGGTGTTGAGGCCAGAAGCGGAACGGCTGAAGGCACGTTCCATGGCGGCCAAAAGCGTGTCGGCCATGTCGCCGGCGCCAATGGCGTCAAAGGCGAGGCTGGCTTGCGTGGCCGCAATGGCGTCTTCGAGTTGCGCCGTGAAATCTGCATCTTTCGAGTTGATGACATATTTGGCGCCGAGGTCTTGCAAGATTTTTGCTTGTTCGTCCGAGCGGATGACGCAAACCAAATCAATGTTATCTTGCAGGCATAATTTCAGCAGCATCTGCCCAAGGTTAGACGCGGCCGCTGTATGAACCATCGCCTTATGGCCTTCCGCTTTCATCGTTTCAATGAAGCATAGGGCGGTCAGCGGGTTGACGAAAGACGAGGCGGCTTCTGTCGCCGTGGTGCCTTCATTATGCACCAAGCACATGGCGGCGGGCACTTTGACGAATTGCTGATAAGAGGCACCGGTGACCAAAGAAACCAATTTGCCTTCCATTTGTTTCACGTTGTCGCCAGCCGCCACAATCGTGCCCGCGCCTTCATTGCCCACAGGCAAAGATTGGCCGATACGCGCTTTCATTGGCGCCATCATGCCTTCAGGCACGGGGGCGACCATTTTATGCGCATTGCCTTCGCTGACCAATTTGCCTTTGGAATAATCGGCAAAACCCAAAAGCGGAAACATATCCGATGGGTTGATGGGGGAGGCTTCGATGCGCACTACAACTTCATCTGCACCCGGGGTTGGAATATCGTTTTCGACGATGGAAAGAACAGTCTCTCCAGCTTCGGTGACGGTTGAAAGAATTTGACGGTTACCACTCATGGGATTCTCCTTTTGAGGTTGATGTAAACGAGGCAAGACGCCCCAAGGTTAGGGGCGCATGCCGGTAAGATATAGGGTTGGCGTATCGGTACGCGCGTTCAGCGCCAATTGCAACCAGTGTATCAGCTTTGGTCGGGTTTCGCGCGGATCAATTAACTCATGCACACTTAACCCTTCGGCCCGCGGGAATGGCGATTGGCTGGCGGCCAACATGTCTTCTAATTGCTTTTGCTTGGCGGCGGGGTCTTCGGCGGCGGCAATCTCGCGACCAAAAGCGACCGCCACGCCGCCTTCGACGGGCAGGGCGCCGCTGGCCGCACTTGGCCAGTTCAGCATATAAGCGTCCGGCCCAAAATGGGCTTGGGCGGCCACGCCAAAAGCTTTCAACACTTGCACACAGGCCCAAGGCACGCGGCTTTGCAGCACCGCAGAAATGGCCGCCGTGCCATGGCGAATGGTGCCCGCTGCTTCGCTGTCGGGGCCAATCATAAAGCCGGGCTCATCGACGAAACTGATGATGGGCAGGTGAAAACTATTACAAAAATCGACAAAACGGCGCATTTTTTGTGCCGCGGCGGCGGTCATGGCGCCGGCATAATAGAGGCAATCATTGCCGATGACGCCGACGCTCTCGCCATTGAGCCGCGCCAATCCGGTGATTAAACTGGGGCCATATTTGCGCGACATCTCGAAGAAACTGGAGCCTTACTCATTTTGGTCGACCACCATCTCGATGATTTTACGCATCTGGAACGGTTGGCGACGCGAGGTCGGCACAATGGAGGCGAGCGCGTCTTCGCAGCGGTCTATTTTATCGGTCGGCGCAATGGCTTTGGGAAACGACCAAGCATTGTCGGGCACATAAGATAAAAAGCGCGTGATTTGGTTCATCGCATCGGCTTCATCCTCGGCCAGATTGTCGATGGCACCGCTGGCCAAATGCACTTGCGGGCCGCCCAATTCTTCTTTGGTCATATCATGGCCCGTGGCACGCTTCACCACTTGCGGACCCGCAATCAAAACCGCCGCATTGGGGGTCATCACCGAAAAATGCGAGGCCACCAAACGCGCCGCCGGCAGCCCTGCCACCGGCCCCAGCGCAGCCGTGGCGACGGGAATGCTGGACAGGGTTTCGGCCAGGGGCACAAATCGGGATTCGCTAAACACCGGGTCTCCCAAGGGGCGGCGAGCTTTGTCGTTTCCCGTGCCGCCAACCGAGCCGCCACCGCCTTCGTGCAGGCGAATGAGCGGCACTTTATATTTCAGCGCCAATTGCTCGGTATAGACGCTTTTGCGCAGGCCCGCCGGATTGGGCGAGCCGCCACGGACGGTAAAATCTTCGCCGCCAACAATCACTTTGCGGCCTTCAATTTGGCCAAAGCCGAGAATGAAATTGGCGGGTTGAAAATCTTTCAATTTGCCATTGTCATCATATTCGGGCACGCCCGCGCCTTCGCCGATTTCTTGGAAGCTTTTGGTGTCGAGCAGTGTGTCGATGCGCTCGCGAATGGTGAGACGCCCTTTTTCATGGTGCTTATCTACCGCCGCTTTGCCGCCTTGCTGTTTGGCGAGTTTGCGACGGGTGTGAATTTCATCGATTTCTTTTTCCCAAGGCGCATGTTCCTCAGGCTGATTTTTCTCACTCATAGCGCGCTCCGTTATATTTTAAGCGTCGCGACCAGCTGACCTTCGCCAATCATGTCGCCTTCGCTGACGTGAAGTTTTTCGCAAGACCCCGCCTTGGGCGCGGTAATCGGGATTTCCATTTTCATCGATTCCAAAATCATAATCACGTCATCGGCGCCCACTGTGGCGCCTTCCGAGGCGATGATTTTCCATACGCTGCCAGCAATTTCACTTTTAATCTGCATGTGGGTCTCCCTTGCTGAGAAGAGCCTAAACAAGGTTAGGGGGGTGGCGCAAGTTGCCTTATTTGGAATCTGCGCCAAAAAGTGTATAAACGGCCAGTCATTTTATTGTTCGCTTGGTTCAGATTTAAACCGAATAGGAATTCCCTACATGCGCGTCGCCACCCTGGCTGTTTTAGCCGCCCCCCTCTTATTTGCCGCTCTTTCCCCCAAGGCCTCCCAAGCTGCCGATTTGGCAGAACCGCTTTGGGAAGCTGGTGTCGGCGGGGGCGCGTTTAGCGGGCCCACTTATCCGGGGGCCGATGATACGACGACCCAAGCGCTGTTTATTCCCTATGTCATTTATCGCGGCGAAGTGTTTTCCATTGGCGAAGAAAGCGGCGTTCGCGCGGTGGCTTTTGCCAATGAGAAAATTGAATTTGATGTCTCTTTGGGCGCCTCTTTGGCCGCCGATGCCAGCGAAGACGACGACCGCGAGGGCATGCCAGATTTAGATTTTCTATTCGAAATCGGCCCGCAGATTATTTACCACGCGGCGCAAGCCGAGCATAAAAACTGGACCTCGCATTTCGACCTGAAATTGCGCACCCGCGCCATCATAGCGACAGATTTGGGAAGCTTTAAAGACCAAGGGTTTATTGTTGAGCCAGCCTTGGTTTACGAGCTGAAGTCGAAACGCAATCGGCATATGGAAATTCAGCTCGATATTGAGATAATCAATGGCAGCACACGGCTGAATGAATATCTTTATGATGTCGACCGCCAATACGCCCTTGAAGGGCGCCCTGAATACGAGGCGAAAGCTGGCTATATTGGCACGGAATTGGGCCTCAGCGTGTCGATACCGGTGAACGCGCAGTTGCGTTTGTTCGGCGGTTTTGACGTCGAGTTTTATGATGGCGCGGCCAATCAAGACAGCCCGTTGTTTAAAGACACCATGGGATATTCGGGCGGCTTGGGCTTGGTTTACACTTTCTTCGAGAGCGACGAACGCGTGCCGCAACGCTAAGGCGCTAATTGCCGATGGTTTTTAGGGTGAAGGTAATATCCACGCTGGTCTCGGGTTTTATACTGGTGCCGCTGACCCGCGAATAATCGCGTTCCATTTTGATTTGAAAAATCGTGCACTCGTCTTCATAGAGCAAAGCGGCATTGGTTTTAACCCGCGCGCCGGTTTCTAAATTCTCGCGTTGCGAGGCGCTCAGCGACCAGTTTTGCGACATCTGCCAATCGACATTCGCCGCGGCCTCTTCCAGAATATCGCGGTCGGGGCCCAATTGTTCGGCCTCATAAAAACTATGCTCAAGCCCCAAGGTAAACTTTGTAAACGCCAGTTCGCCAGAACTTTCGCTGCGCAAAATTTCATGGCTATCTTTGCCTAACCGGGTGTTTTGTTTCAGCGTCAGCGGCCCCATATAGACAGCCCAATCGGCTAAAAGGGCTGAATAGTCATCGCCGTAACCCGATTTTTCCGAGAAGCTGAGGTCCGATAAATTATACGACTGGCCAATAAAAAACGAGCTGCGCAGACCGTCGGTCATCTCCAGGGTGTGTGATAGGCCGAGGTTGACGCGGCTCGCCTCCTGAGTTGGGGCGATGGGTTGGAACAATTGCGCGCTGGTTAAATCGAGACTGGCGGCGGCAATATAGGGAATAGTGGCATAATCGTCATTTTCACTGGCCAGCACCACTTGGGCTTTCGGGGTCAGGGTTTGGCGATGGCCCGCTTGGGTGCTTTGCAGCGGATAAGACAGAGTGAGCGCGGTTGCATTGGCAGCGAGATAATCTTCGGCGTTTTCTATCTCCTCTGTCTGCGCGTCGGTTTCGGGCTTGCTGTAATGATAGGCATCGACCACCAAACGGTTGTTGGCTTCCCAAACAAACCCCGCTTGATGGATGTGGCGCCACGACCAATCTAATTGACTTTGCAAATGGCTGACGTCGATGCCCAACTCGCGCGTTTCATGGCTTAAGCGATTGGTCATATCGAGCTGGCCGCCAAACACGGCGGCATCAAAGTAAATCTGATGGGTGAGGCTGGGAAGAATTTGATCGACGCTGGCGGCGGTTTCGGGCGAGACCGTATTGCGAAAGCTGCGGGTCTCTAGGGTGAGGTCTTGATTGTCCCACAGGCGGGTGGCGGTGAGGCGGTTTTCTAGCCGCGAGGTGTCGTTAATTTTATAGCGCTTGAAAAATAAATCATCGCTGGCTTCTTGCACGGCGAAATCGATATCCCAATCCGCGACATGAAAATCACCCGTGCCAACCAGTCCGCCCCGCGGGCTATGGCTTGTGTCCTCGGCCAATTGGTCTTTTGGCTCATGCCAATAGGTAGTCAGTTGATAGCTGCCTTTTTGCGTCAGATGCCGCCAATCGGCTTTTATAAAAGGGTCTTGTTTGGCGCTCAATCGAGGCGTCACCGTAAGGTCATAATTTGGCGCCAAATCGAAAAAATACGGAATCTCTACGCCACGACCAAAAGTGTTGGAGCTGGTGAAAGCGGGCGTTAAAAACCCGCTGCGGCGCGCCACCTCAGGCCCCGCATGGGCTAAATAGGGGAGGTAAACGACCGGCAGGCCGTAAATCTCAAGGCGCGAATTCGTATAGATGACATCTTGCGCCGCTTGGTCGTAGTGGATGCGCCCGGCCCGCACTTGCCATAGGGGGCTGGCATCTGGGTTTTTTTCGCACGCTGGACAAGACGTAAACACGCCGTCTCGCAGGTCGAAGGTGGCCCCGTTTTTACTGGCCTCAGCCGCGCCCAGACGCGCGCCTTTGGCGAGGCTCATGCGCAGGTCTGTCAGCGTGCCAGTGTCGAGGGTGCGATTGAGCTCGGCCGAGCTGGCGCTGATTTTTGCGCCATCGCTTTGGATTAGCGTAAGCGGCCCGGGAACGCGAAAACGCGCGGGCGTCTCGGGTGTCTCCTGGCTTAGCGTGAGCCATTGGGTGGTCAGCACGCCATCCGCGCCTTCTATTCGAACCTCGCCTTTGGCGGTCAGAGTGCCGCTTGCGTCGTCTACCGTAATTTCATCGGCTTCCAGCGCTTGGGTGTTTTGGGCAAGCGCGGGCAACGGAAAATAAGTCGCCAAACTGGCGAGCAAAAGCGTGGGAAGGAGCAAAGCGTTTTGAGGCTGCGTCATGGGCTCAACATAAGCCTATTTGCCAAGCCGCAAAAGCAATTGCTTTGTTTCGAATGAGCGGTATTTTGAGGCTTGATAATTGGAAGCCCTTTGCGGCAAGGCGGACTTATGCTCGAGCGTTTTAAATCTAACTCAGGTCATGTTGGTGTGGTGGGTCTTGGCTATGTCGGACTGCCGCTCTCTATCGCCTTTATTGAAGCCGGATATCAAGTGACAGGGTTTGATATCGACGAAGAAAAAGTTGCGCTGTTAAACCAAGGGGAGACCTATATTCGCCATATTGGTGCGGCGGCAATCGCCAAAATGAACGCCAGTGGACGGTTTTCAGCGACCACCGATTTTGCCCAATCGAGTGCGGTGGACGCGATTGTTATTTGCGTCCCCACACCGCTAAAAAATGGCCGAGAACCTGACCTCGGGCCGGTTTTATCGACCGGCGAAGAGATTGCTAAATATCTACAAAAAGGCCAATTGGTTGTTTTGGAATCGAGCACTTACCCGGGAACCACGGATACGGATTTGGCCACTGTTTTGGAAGTTTCGGGACTAAAAGCCAATGAAGATTTCTACCTCGCTTACTCGCCAGAGCGCGAAGACCCGGGCAATGCGGATTTTGGGACGTCGCGGATTCCAAAGCTGGTAGGCGCCGACACCCCACAAGCTCTGGCTTTATCTGTGGCGCTTTATGAAGATGTCATCAGTGAGGTTATTCCGGTTTCCTCGGCCCGCGCGGCGGAAGCCGCCAAGCTGACGGAAAACACCTTTCGGGCCGTCAATATCGCGATGGTCAATGAGCTGAAAATCATCTTCGATAAAATGGATATTGATGTCTGGGATGTTATCGATGCAGCCGCCACCAAGCCCTTTGGCTTTATGCCGTTTTACCCGGGCCCCGGTTTGGGCGGCCATTGCATTCCCATTGATCCGTTTTATTTAACTTGGAAAGCGCGCCAGCATGGCATTGAAACCCGGTTCATTGAACTGGCCGGCGAGATAAATACCGATATGCCAAAATATGTCGTCTCGCGGCTAAGCGAAGCGCTGTCCATTCAAGGCAAGGCCTTGGCCGAGGCACATATTTTAATGTTGGGCATGGCCTATAAAAAGAATGTCGATGATATGCGCGAAAGCCCAGCTTTGGTGCTGCTCGAACTATTGGAAGCGGCGGGCGCGAAAGTTGATTTTCATGACCCGCATGTGCCCGTGGTGCCAATGACGCGCGAACATAGCGGATTGGCTGGACGAAAATCAGTAGACCTATCGCTGACGGAAACCGCCGATGCCGTGTTGATTGTTACCGACCATGACAGTGTGGATTATGATTATATTGCCGATAAAGCCGCGTTGATTGTGGACACCCGAAATGCCATGAAAAACACCTCTGGCGCCGCCCCAATCGTGAAAGCGTAAAGCCTTAGATTTACTTTTCGGCTTATTTAAGCTGGCGCAAATACCAAGTTTTCTTGCCTGTTAAACCGAGCGCTTAGGTTTGCGCTCGTAAGGCCGATAATTTTTTCATGACCAATCCATAATATAAAACCGGCAACACGATGAAAACGAAACCTGAGAGTAAGCCATTGACTTTACTCAGCGCAAAACCCGACCAGAACAACACGTCTGCGAGACCAAGCATAACGATAAGCGTGACCCGAGCCGACAGACCTGTGTCCATCAAAAGGTGATGCAAATGCAAACGGTCGGGCGCCATGGGCGAGAGGCCTTGGCGCACACGGCGGTAAATTAGGGTCAGCGTATCAATCACGGGCAGGGCAACCATCCATGGCACAAGCGAGGTGGGTAACGTATCCACAATGGGTTCGCGTTGGCTGGCTAATATCAGGTGATAGGCTAGAAACAGCCCAAGTATCATGGAGCCTGTGTCGCCCAGGAAAACTTTCCGCTTTTTGACTAAGCCCATATTCAGCAAGAGAAAACCAACCACAGCAGAGCCAAACAGCACCAGTTCTAATAGAACGGGCTCGCTCAAAGGTTGGCCAATCAACCGCATGGCCATCACAAGGTGGGCAAGTGCCAAAAGCGTGAGACCCCCGGCTAAGCCATCGATGCCATCGCTCATATTGAGCGCATTAATCAGACCCACAATGGCGATCAAAGTGAGAGGATAGCCCCAAATGCCAAGCAGTAATTCACGCCCATCTGGCAAGCTTCCCAGCGAGACAAGGTGAATATCGCCAACCACGACGACGATGAAAGCGGCACCAATTTGGCCGAGCAATTTATAGATGGCTGGTAAATCATAGCGGTCATCATAAAGACCGAGAGCGAACAACAGTCCCATTGCAGATATCAAAGCGACGTTGAGCGTCGATAGATAAGCCGAGACCGCGCAGAAAGTGGTGAAAATAACCACGCCGCCCAATAAAGGAATATTGCCTGTTTGGGTTTTGCGCCCCCCCCGGTTTATCGACTAGGCCGAGGCGGCGAGCAAGCGGTGTGAATAGGAGGCTAAACACAACGCTGACCGCGAGGGAAGCAAGAGCCATTTGGATGAGGAAGGAAGAAAAATTCATAGGGTTACTTTAGGATCGGTCGGCAAGAAACTGCGGTTCGGGTCATTTGAAGCCTAAACTGGCAAAGATATTTTCGCTATCGTCTGGGGTGTCGTGTGGGTGAGCGCCCAGTATTTTTTTGCGCATTACCCAAGTTTAGCACGAATTTGGGGCTTACGGGTGTTTTCATTTTGTCGCATTCTCCACAAACCACTGATAGGCCGTGCGCAA
>JABHDF010000054.1 GCA_018673175.1 Rhodobiaceae bacterium
AATATCATGGCTAAAGAAGTAATTTTTGGCGCCGAAGCCCGCGATAAAATGATGAAAGGGGTCGACATTCTTGCCGACGCCGTCAAAGTAACGCTGGGCCCTAAAGGGCGTAATGTTGTACTCGATAAATCTTTCGGCGCGCCGCGCACCACAAAAGATGGTGTGTCTGTGGCCAAAGAAATTGAGTTGGAAGATAAATTTGAAAACATGGGCGCTCAAATGGTCCGCGAAGTGGCTTCGCGCACCAATGATGTGGCCGGCGACGGCACCACAACGGCTACCGTTTTGACCCAAGCCATCGTGCGCGAAGGTCACAAAGCCGTGGCTGCGGGCATGAACCCAATGGACTTGAAGCGCGGTATTGACCTCGCGGTAACCTCGGCCCTGGCCGATCTCGACAAGCGTTCGAAAAAAGTGAAGTCCAATGAAGAGATTGCTCAAGTCGGCACCATCTCGGCAAATGGCGAAGCTGAAATCGGTCAAATGATTGCGCAAGCCATGGAAAAAGTCGGCAATGAAGGCGTCATCACCGTAGAAGAAGCCAAGGGCCTCGAAAGCGAATTGAACGTCGTTGAAGGCATGCAGTTCGACCGCGGTTACCTGTCGCCTTATTTCATTACCAATGCAGACAAAATGACGACTGAGCTGGAAGACCCGCTCATTCTATTGCACGAAACCAAATTGACCAACCTGCAAGCCATGGTGCCAATTTTGGAAGCTGTTGTGCAATCGTCGCGTCCGCTACTGATTATCGCAGAAGACATTGAAGGCGAAGCGCTGGCGACTTTGGTTGTTAACAAATTGCGCGGTGGCCTGAAAATTGCTGCGGTCAAAGCTCCAGGCTTTGGCGATCGTCGCAAAGCCATGCTCGAAGACATTGCTATTTTGACCGGCGGTCAAGTGATCTCGGAAGACCTTGGCATTAAATTGGAAAATGTAACCCTAGATATGCTCGGCACAGCCAAGCGCGTGAACATTACCAAAGATGAGACGGTTATCGTCGATGGCGCGAGCAAGAAAAAAGACATCGATGCCCGTGTGGGTCAAATCCGCACGCAAATCGAAAACACAACTTCCGATTACGACCGTGAAAAACTGCAAGAGCGCGTTGCCAAATTGGCTGGCGGGGTTGCGGTTCTCAAAGTCGGTGGCGTTACTGAAGTAGAAGTGAAAGAACGCAAAGACCGCGTCGACGATGCGTTGAACGCAACCCGCGCTGCCGTGGAAAGCGGCATCGTACCGGGTGGCGGCACAGCGTTGCTTTTGGCCACTCTGGCCATCGACAAGCTGACCGATGACAATGCAGACATTCAAGCTGGCATTAAAATCATCCGTCGTGCTTTGGAAGCGCCGGTTCGCCAAATCTCGGCGAACGCGGGTGTGGAAGGCTCTATCGTGGTCGGCAAGGTTTTGGACGGCAAAGGCAAAATTGGCTTTGACGCGCAAAACGAAGTCTATTGCGACCTCATCGCTGCCGGCATTGTCGACCCAGCCAAAGTGGTTACCACGGCCCTTCGCGATGCGGCCTCTGTGGCGGGTCTGTTGATCACCACCGAAGCTATGGTTGCCGATAAGCCAGCCCCAGCGGGTGCGGCTCCAGCTATGCCAGACATGAGCGGCATGGGTGGCATGGGCGGCATGATGTAGCCTCTGACGCAAAGTTTTGGAAAAAGGGCTGCTCTGCGGAGCGGCCCTTTTTTTAGCGTTTTTTGCGGCGTCGCCATGTTTCGCAAGGCCATGGTTTTCGCTAGCCATTGTGAAAACTTCTTGCTAGTTTGTGCGCGCCTGAGAGGGCACGAAACAGACGACCTATAAAAAGAAAAATAATAATGACAGAACAGGCAGAAAATCTGCCGCCTCATTAACCAAATAATAACCGTTTTCAACGATAGTTGAAGCTCGGTTTGTTGTGTTCTGCAAGAGAGGTAAGTATGAGATCGATTGTTACTGGTGCGGTTTGCGCAAGTTTTCTGCTTTCTGCGCAGAGCCTTATGGCCGCCGAAACGCAGCCTGCCCTGCCGACGACCCCCCCCCGGCCTTGCCGAAAATAGAGGCACGGTCTTCCGCCGACCCAGCCGGTCCTAGAGCCGCGACCCCTGCCGCTGCGGCAAAAAAATTGAAGGTGACCCCGCCCCATATCGTAGATTTGCAAGAAAAGCTGCGCGATCACCCGAGCCAGCAGCGCGCGGAGCAACGCGTGTGCGAAGCCAAGTGGAATATTTTACTGGGCAAATCGAATTATTATCCGCGTCTCAACGCAACGCTTTCTGGCGGCTCCAAATGGATCGACCAGAGCTCGCGAGCCGATGAGTTTGGCGGTTCCAATTCTTCTGAATATGACGGCGAAGGTCTGAATGCGACTTTGAGCTTGCGCCAACATATTTATGATTGGGGACGCAATGCCTCCATTATAACGGGCCATCGCCAAGACCGTTTCGTGGCGCAAATCGAGCGCCAAGCCACGTTAGAGCAGCAGCTGAGTAGCCTCTCGAGCATGGCCTTGGACTATGTTTTGCAAGTGCGATTGATTGACCATTTCATGGACAGCCAGAAAATTATCGACCGCGATGTTAACAGTATGGAGCAGCGCTTTAAAGCTGGCGCCGCCCGATTGGCAGAAATGCGCCAAGCGACTGGGTACTGCGCGGCGCCGCTGTATTCGGTTTACGAGCTCAAAAGATACAGCGCTCGGGCAATCAACACCGCCCCCACGCTCAGCAAAATCCGCTGCGTCCACGTAAAAAACGTTGCGTCTTGCATGGTGTCCAACACACGCTTGCCAAGCCGTGTGCCCAGCACCGAGGCCGCCATGGCGGCACCCAGTAGCCAAAAATTTGGCCAATCGTGCAGCGAAGCGGAAGCGGCCAAGCCACCATAAAAAATAATTTTGGAGCTATGCCCAAGGCTTTGCGCCACCGCCTTGGTGGCGACCACTTGATGGCGCGTGAGGGAGACGCGTTGGAAAAACACATCCAGTAAAGGCCCCCCGACGCCAGCCAAAAGATTGGTCGCCACAACAATCAGGCCGGCAAATACGCCGATCGGTTTTCGTGTAACATCCAACACCAAGCTTTTTGGCAACGCCCACGCAACATAAGGCAAAAGCCCGAGCGCCAATAAAACGCTGGTGCGGTCGGGCGAAAACGAGACAAAAGCCAAACCTGCCAAGGCCAAAACATTGCCAACAAACAGGCTCGCGATAATCGGCCAAACGATATCGGCGCGGTTCAGCCAAGCCCGATAGCCATTGGAAGTGAGTTGAATAAGCCCGTGTAAAACCATGGCCGCGCCGATGGGCATAATACTGACCAGCAGCCCCATGAGAATAAGCCCGCCAAGCATGCCAAAAATGCTCGACAAAAAAGCGGTGCCCAAAGCCGCGAGCACAATAATCGCAGTGGTTAAACCCATGGCTTACAATACAGCGCCGAGAAGCCGTTCGTAAAGCGCATTGCGGCTTTCGTATACGAAGTCGAGCTTGGAGACACTGGCCTGCGAGAAGCCTTTCTGCAACATGGCTTCGATGAAGTCATCTTGGTTTTTTAACGGCAATTGGAAGCCATAAAAGCTGCCACCGGTTGAGGTGGCGCCGGCAAAATGATGGTCCTCTACGGCGCCATACTCGCTGACCAAAGCTGACAGCGCGTCGCCTTGTAAGGTGGGCTCTGCCATGGTGCGCGACGAGGAGAGGGTGACATGGACCAAATCTTGCGCCCGATTATAGGCGGCCAAACGCGATAGCAATCGTTTGCTGGCCGTGCGCGCGGTCTCGTCCCAATTGGCCTTTAGGGAGGCGGCTAAATTGGCTTCGCTTTGGAGCATCACGCCATCGTCGGGGATGCGCAATTGATTGGCCACCAGCGTGGCACCCGTTGAGGTAATGTCGACAATGGCTTCGGCCGCGCCCGAATTGGGGGCGGCTTCTGTCGCGCCAAAGCTCTCGACCAATTTATAATCGGTGACGCCATGTTCGGCGAAAAAGTCTGCCGTCAGATTGGTGTATTTGGTCGCGACCCGCAGGCGTTTGGCGTGTTTGGCCCGAAATTCGGCGGCCACTTCGGCAAGGTCCGCCATGTTACGCACATCCACCCAACCATCTGGAATGGCCACCACCACATCGGCGCGGCCAAAGCCAAGTCCCAGCACAAGCTGCACAGCGCTATCCAAATCAGGCACTTCTTCGCGCAACAGGTCTTCCCCGGTAATACCAAAGTGAATGCTGCCATCCGCCAGGCGGGCGGCAATCTCGGAAGCCGATAGATATTGCACTTCGATTTGCTCAATGCCTTTCACAACGCCCGTATAGCCGCGCGCGCCCGCGCGTTTTAGGGCAATGCCAGCTTTGGTAAATAAAGCGGTGGCGCTTTCTTCTAAGCGGCCTTTCGAGGGGACAGCGAGGATAAGGGGGCTCATGAACGGTCTCCTTTTTGAAGGTGTGCGGCCGCGTCGACGCGCTCCAAAGCCATGGCGCCGCCAACCGCGCCAAGTGCGCGCTCGGCGCCCAAGGCTTGCAGCAAATCATCATATCGCCCGCCGGCCGCAATGACGCTTTGATTGCCCAATGTGGGCACGATAATTTCAAACGAAAGGCCTGTGTAATAGGCCATTTTGCGCCCGCCCGTGAGGCTAAGCGTAGCTTGCAAATCGTCCAGCGATAGGGCGTCGCGAAGCGCGCGCCAATAATCGCTGACGCTGGTTAAGTCGGCTTCTGGCGCCAATTGAATCATCTCGCGCAACACGGTTTCCAGCGGACCGCTGAGGTTTAAGAACCGAGTAATTGTATCGGCTTGGGTTTGGCTAAGGCCGGCATTGGCATCTTCGCGCAACCGATCGATGCGGGTTTGAATATCTTGCGGCGAACGACCAGCAAGGGTCGGCCCGGATAGATTAACCGAAAGGCTTGTGTCGGCTGCGAGTTGGCGCGCCTCTTCGGCGACCATTTGGGCGATGACGGTTTCAAAATTGGCACTCTGGTGATAGGCGCGGGTCAGGCGCGATACGGCGCGCGCGGTCAGGCCAAGGCACTGCAAAAACAGGGGCAGCATAGCGAAATGATTGAGCCGAAGCTGAAACTGCGAGACGCCCAGGGCCTTCACGCCGGCCATTATGTCGCGCAAAACCGTTGCGTCATCTGCATAGCTGTCGTCGCCTGCTGTGGCGCCGCCGATAATCTCAATGCCGGCCTGGGTAAACTCTTCTGGCTTTCCGGCGCCACGCGATTGATAGCGAAAGGCGATGCCTTCATAGGCATATTTTCGCAAAACGCTTTCGCCTTTTTCCAAATAGGCGAGGGCGGTGGGGATGGTCAGGTCGGGGCGCAGGCACAGCTGTTCGCCTGCTGGGTCGGTGAAAGTGAATAAACGGCGGCGCATTTCCTCGCCCATTCGGTCGATGAACGGTGCGGCAGGTTGTAAAACTGGCGTGGCCAGGGCTGTGAAACCATTGCGCGTAAAAATTTCCAGCGCTTGCGTGCGCGGCACAGCGGCTACGGCGCGGGCAGGCGCAAGCGGGGTTAAGCGAATGCCGCCAAAAACCGCATCGGCGACATCCAAGCCTCGGTCGGCACATATTTTGGACAGCACAAAGTGACTGCGCGCTGGAAACCCTAATTTTCGATAATTGGAAACCGACGATTGTCCGACGCCCAAAATATCGGCGACGGTTTTCGTGCCGCCCAAAGCATCAATAACCCCGCTGGCGGAGCTTAAACGAGTGTCTTGGCTGGCAGCGCGCGCGCCAAAACTGGCTTGTGGTTTCTCTTCCATAGGCCAGACGTAGCGATATGAAGTTCATTTGTCAATAAAAATGAAGTAAAATTCAATTATTTAGTAAAAATGAAGTTCAATTTATGAAAATAACGTCTATATAAATTTGTAAATCACAAATTATGAAGTCAATTCTTTCAACTTACGGGCCAAATCGACTTTGGGCACTTGCTGTTGGGCGTGTTCGGAGGCGCGCCATTCGGCGTTATCGTTAATCTCGGCTGATTTTTCTTTGCCCAATTGCAAATCTTTGATGGTCACTTCGCCGGCGGCGCGCTCATCTTCCCCTTCGATGACCACAAACCTGGCACCGCGCGCATCGGCATAGCGCAATTGCGCTTTCATCGCGCTGTCGCCCATATAAAGCTCGGCGCGCAAGCCCTGTTG
>JABHDF010000042.1 GCA_018673175.1 Rhodobiaceae bacterium
GAATATTGCGCATCCATTCAAAATACGTTTTGTCCCAATTCGGCGGCACAAATTTTGTCGCGCCTGAGGTCACAGCCTCGATGGCTGGCTTGGCCATGGTTTTGGCATCGACATACCATTGGTCGGTCAGCCACGGTTCGATGACCTGATTGGAGCGATCGCCATAAGGCACCATATGCGTGTCGGGCTCAATTTTGTCGACCAGCCCCATGGCTTCCAATGTTTCGACGACTTTCTTGCGCGCGTCATAGCGCTCGAGACCGTGCCAATCCTGTTTGGCTGGCATGTCGTCAAAAGCCTCGTCGGATAAATCCACGCAAGCCTTTTGGTCGAGCATATTAATGGCCGCGAGGCCACACCGCTTGCCGACTTCAAAGTCATTGAAATCATGGGCGGGCGTAATCTTCACCGCGCCGGACCCTTTTTCCGGGTCGGCATACGCATCCGCCACAATCGGGATACGACGACCGACGATGGGCAGCACGACAAATTTACCGATCAAAGATTGATAGCGCTCATCGTCAGGATGCACAGCCACGCCGGTATCGCCCAGCATGGTTTCAGGGCGCGTGGTGGCCACCGTAATATGGCCCGAGCCATCTTCTAACGGATAGGTGAAATGCCATAAGTGGCTGTTGGTTTCGCGCGGTTCGACTTCCAAATCAGAGATCGCGGTTAACAGACCCGGATCCCAATTGACCAAGCGTTTGTCTTTGTAAATCAAGCCCTGCTGATGCAGCGTCACGAAAACTTTGACGACGGCTTTCGACAGCCCCTCATCCATAGTGAAACGCTCTCGGCTCCAATCGCAACTGGCGCCCAGACGGCGTAATTGTTGCGTGATGGTCGAGCCGCTTTCTTCTTTCCATTGCCAAACGCGCTCGAGGAACTTCTCGCGGCCCATTTCGCGGCGGCTCTCTTGGCCCTGCTCGGCCAATTGGCGCTCGACGACCATTTGCGTCGCGATGCCTGCGTGGTCGGTGCCGGGCTGCCATAAAACATCGCGCCCGCGCATCCGCTCGAAGCGGCACAAAATATCTTGCAGCGTATTGTTGAGCGCATGGCCCATATGCAGACTGCCCGTTACATTGGGCGGCGGAATGACAATGGTATATGGCTCGGCCTCGGGCATGCGTCCGGCTTTGAAACAGCCGCTGGATTCCCACGTCTCATAGAGGCGCGTTTCCAACGAACTGGGATCGAAAGTTTTATCGAGTTTCTGGGCGGGCGTAGTATCGGACATAAAGACTAAACTCTTCTCAAGTCACTTCAGGGAAAGCAGCAATAAATCTGCTATTTGGAGTTACACCAAGCCGTCTCAAATCTCAAGGGTTGCCCGCGCTTATATGGTGAAATGGGTCACGAATCTTGCAGGCTTTTTAGCATTAACTGGCGCATTTCTTCGCGCAAGATACGCTCGATGAGCGGCGCCATTGACTGCGCCATCCATTGGTTCAACAACGGGTCGAGGCGCTCGAGTATCAGCAATTCCAGTAAAGTCGGCGGTTGTTGCGTGCCCCCGCCCAACCGATGCAAGGCCGCCTCAATGCGAGATTGCGCGGCGTCCGAAGCGACATGCAAGTCTTCGCCATCCGACATAACCGCCTGTTCTGCCTCGATAATTCGGCGAATGGCGAGAATAACTTCGTCTTGTGATTTTGCGTCTTTTTCGTCAGATGTGCTCATCGTCGCTCGGCCCCAATTTCAGGAAACGCCAACTGCCCTAAAACTACCTCGGGCGATACACAACAAATTTACCTTTTAGCGCAACGCCGCCCGGCTTAACGAGACGCCACTTCGGCTGGTTTTACGCGCAACCGTTTGGCGGTCAAACGCCCCATAGTGGCCAGCATATTATACGCCGCGACATATTGATTACGCTCGGCTTGCACCAAAGCCACATTGGCATCGAGGCGCAATTGCTCGGCGTTTAACACATCCAAATTGGTTCGCGTGCCGAGCCGGTTTTCTTGCCGCACACCTTCCAACGCCAATTCCGCCGCTTTGATTTGCTCTTTCGTCGCCGCGATCGAAGATTTGGTGGCAGCCAAATTATGCCAAGCCACAACAACTTCGCGCTCCACCGTATTGGAGGCAACATGAACATTGCTCTTCAAAGCACTATTATAATCGCGCGAGCCATAAATGGCGGCGATAGAACGCCCACCCCGGAACAAGGGCACATTTAAGCGCACCTGCACACTGGCTGTATCAATATCGACCTTGCTCGCCCCGTTCGGGTTTTCATTGCGAATATAGCTGCCGGTCAAATTAATCGTCGGCAAGGCGCTGCCAATGGTGCTGAGGCTACTAAACTTGCCAGAGACGGCCATTTCCTGAGCCGTTTTCAGCGTCGGGCTTT
The DNA here is from genome assembly GCA_018673175.1 of Rhodobiaceae bacterium. Taxonomy (GTDB): domain Bacteria; phylum Pseudomonadota; class Alphaproteobacteria; order RS24; family RS24; genus UBA8337. The sequence goes on from JABHDF010000042.1 coordinate 2,363, forward strand.
CTTTGCGCGCAATGCCAAGAGCGCGGTCTAAACTTCGCGGCAAACGCGGCAATTTCGTCGGCTTGACCAATTTATCCGCTTCCACCCCAATGATTTCGCGATAGACCGCACGGGCCGAAAGCAAGGCGCTTTGTGCCGCCAAACGTTGCGCCAAAGCGCCTGCCGCGGCGGCTTCCGATTGCGCCACATCGGTGCGCGTACCGACCCCAACGCTGAACCGGTCTTTCACGGCGGACAATTGCTTTTCCAAAACCGTGACGTTTTTCTCGCGCAGCTGCGAAACCGATTGTGCTTGCAAAACATCCAAATAGGCGGCGATAGAAGACAATAAAATTTGCTGCTCTGTGGCGATGAGCTTGGCTTCTTCCGAACGAATTTCGGCGCGTTTCGCCCGAAACGCATTGAGGTTTTTACCACTGGTGAACAATTGCTGCGTGACTTGCACGCCGTAACTGTCGCTATCGTTCAAATTGGTTTCATACGTGGGGTTGCCCATACCGTTCACCGCGGCCCGAGAAAAGGCATTCTTCGCGTCGGTATCGCTGCGGGTCTCACTGACAAAAGCGGTCACTTGCGGCAACATATCCGCCATGGTGACGAATTGCGTGACGTAAAGCGCCTCATAATTCGAGCGCGCCGCAGATAGGGCTGGGTTGCGCGCCAGAGTTTGCGACAAGGCGCCCTGGAGGGTTTCCGCATGCGCCGGAAGCGCTGTCATGCCGATGGCCAGAGCCATAGCTGCTATGAGCGATTGTTTTCTTGTTCTCATAATTCTATCCCGCCTGATTCTAAAACAGCCTGCAAGCGCAGCTGCAAACTTTAAAATTCAAATATTGGCTCCGGGTCGAAGCTGGTTAACCGCGGCGCCGATAAATCAAACGCAGATCGCGCTGCGAAACTGTCACCTATACGTTGGTAAATATGCGCTTTGCTCGCGCCGTCAACCCATTGCACGCAGACCAGTCGTCCGCCGTCCGTCAATTGCCCCAATAAAGCCTCGGGTAGCTCTGCAATACAGCCGTTAATCAAAATAACGTTAAACGGCCCTTGCTTGGCTAGCCCTTGGGGCAAGGCGCCGCTAACCGCCACCGCATTATCAATACCCAATTCTTGCCAAATAGCGCTGGCTTTCTCGCCTAAGGATTCTTCATCCTCTAGCGCAATAACGGTGCTGGCAAGACCGGCCAAAACAGCGGCCGAATAGCCCGTGCCGCCGGCAATGTCCAAAACCACGTCATCGGCCTGTACTTGGGCTAGTTCGGCCAACCGCGCGAAAGCTGTGGGGGTAAGTAACGTTCGGCTGGTCTCCCCAACGAGGCATTCGATCTCGAGGTCGGCATAGGCTAAGTCGCGCACATCGGAGCTAACGAAGGCCTCGCGTGGCAAACGGCCAAGATGCAGGGTCAGGCGATAGTCGCGAACGCCACCTGGTTTGACCTGGCACTCCACCATGTTAAAGCGGGCCTGGGCGCCAATATCGTCGTTTAATTGCGTCGCAACCATGTCGCATCCTTAGCTGAAAAATATGTGCTGTGGTTTGAGCCTCTTATATACGGGGCGTCACAAGATTTGACAATCGGTTTGACTGGCAATTTTTTGCTTATTCTAGGGCGCCAGCCAAAGACGCAATGCGGGCCAGCTTAAAAACCAGTTGCACTCGCGGCCAAGCCATTTATAAACAGCTTCGTTCACCTGCTGCATTTTGCAGTAACCACGGGCCACGTGGCGGAGTGGTGACGCAGCGGCCTGCAAAGCCGTGTACCCCGGTTCGATTCCGGGCGTGGCCTCCAAAACCTTTTCAGGTTTTTCATCTTGGCGTTTGTGCCAAGCTCTGTTATATCCCTGTCGCTAGAGGTTATTCCCCGGTAGCTCAGTTGGTAGAGCAAACGGCTGTTAACCGTTCGGTCGCTGGTTCGAGTCCGGCCCGGGGAGCCACCTTTAGCCGAATTTCACACCGACATCACAGTGAAATCCTAAACCCGTCGAAACATTGGTTTTACGGCCCTTTGTTTGCCTGCTTCACATTATCTGGGCCCTATCTGGGTAGGCAACAAAAGCTCTCGCCAAACC
>JABHDF010000058.1 GCA_018673175.1 Rhodobiaceae bacterium
CATTTTCACAGCAATTCATTAAAAAAGGCTTGAGCGTCAGCTCAAGCCACATACGCAAACAAATTGCGGCTACCGTCCGGAGTTTCTATGCTCCCGCAAACTCGTTCACTGAGCTTGCTCTTAGAAGCCTAGCAGGAAATGGAGGTGGGGTGCAATGTTTTGGTGTCGGGGGTTAGAAAACCGTGTACGAGACCGGCCGCAACTTATTCGGTAAAAACCTTATTCAGTTGCCACCCCGACCTAAAGCCGACTAGGTAAGTTTCGCGCCAGACTGCTTTTGCAAATCGGCGGCGAGCCTCTTTGATTTTATGCCGCTGCGAGACACGGTAAAATTTTTATTTGTTGCTGGATTGCGCCATATTTCATGGTTGCCCCCTTCTCGTATTTTGAGGCAACCTGCTTTCCGCAGTTTTTTTGCAAGTTGCTGAGACGTAAGAAACAAAACTTAGGTCGGCTGTCCTAGAAGCTCCGAAAGGCCACTTTTTAGATGGATGTCCAAGTGAGCGTCCTGTTGCTTAAGGGTGCTGTTGTTTGCCTCTAAAAGCATTGGAATCACTTCGTGGAGGCTTTCCAGCATTTCAGGAATGCTTTCCGCTTCCAGTATAAGTCCGTCGATATCTTTGCTTGAGGCAAAAAACATTTGCTCTTCTTTGTCCCACTCAATTTCAATCTTATGCGATTTCATCAGACCCAACTTACTCAGCAATTTAACCCAAAACGGAACCTTGTTCATAACGTGCCCCTTTTTATTATTTTTATATTATTAGGCAAAGATATACCTGCAAGTAAATCCGTCAATCTATTTATTACTCAGGGGGATAAGGGCTAAATTGACCCGCCCCGCCCGTTCGGCTAGGCTAAATTGACTAATAAAAAGGAGAAAAAAATGGCTGAGAAACTTACCCAAGGAAGCATCGTTTAACTGAATTCTGGTGACCCACCGATGACCATCGTCGCTGAAACCGGCGGCAATTTTCAATGCGCTTGGTTTACCAATGGCGATGAAGTTAAAGACGCAGTGTTTTCGCCCGCCTCGTTAAAGCTGGTCGAACCGCGCGAAATGGGCAAACTCAAAGCGCTTTAATTAAGCGTAAGCCTTAACAATTCCGCCGAAATCTTTCGCGGTCAGGCTCGCGCCGCCGACCAGCGTGCCGTTGACATTTGGCACCGCCATCAGCTCCGCCGCATTGGCAGGCTTCACCGAGCCGCCATAGAGAATGCGCATTTTCGCGCCCTCATCGCCAAAGCGGCGCACCAAGGCTTTGCGAAGCGCGGTGTGGACTTCTTCGACCTGCTCCACCGTTGGCGTCAGCCCCGAGCCGATGGCCCAGACGGGTTCATAAGCAATCACGGTATTTTTGGCCGTGCAGTCATCCATCAGCGAGCCGCGCAATTGCGCTTTCACGACTTTTAAAGTGTCGCCGCTTTTGCGCTGCTTCAGGCTTTCGCCGACGCACATAATCGCCAGCAGACCCGCGCCATGGGCGGCACCGACTTTGGCTTTCACTTGCTTGTCGGTTTCCAAATGGTCGGCGCGGCGCTCCGAATGACCCAGAATAACCGCAGTGGCGCCAGCGTCTTTCAGCATGGCGGCCGAGACATCGCCGGTATGGGCGCCGCTATTGGCGGCATGGCAATCTTGCCCGCCCAAAGCCACGCCTTTGGCTTTCAAGGCTTTCATCGGGGCCAAAAGTGTGGCTGGCGGGCAAATCATCACCTCGCATTTGGCTTTATTTTTTGCCAGTGCGCGCGCCAGTTTTTTCACTTCGCCGAGACTGGCCGTGGTGCCATTCATTTTCCAATTGCCAGCAACGAGGGGCTTTGGGGCTTTGAGAGTGGTTTTTTTCGGCGCAGCCATGGCAGGTCTCCATTTCGGGTTCACATAGGCCCCTTATTTAGCTGCTTCGACCGAGTTTGTCATCTTTCCCGCTGGAGGGCTGGTTTTTGCTCGTAATTTGCCCCCACTGCGCTTGCGAGTTTGGCGGCGCCGCAGTATGCTGTCGGGAATTCCCATCAGGCACGACGCTCTTTCAACAGCGCGGCCTATCTAGAAAGAGATGTTACATGCTCAATTTTATGCGCTCGAAAGTAAGTGGTGTGCTTGGCATTCTGCTTATTGGTTTGCTGGTTTTTGCTTTTGGCCTTTGGGGCGTCGCAGACACGTTCACGGGTTTCTCGAACGAGGAAATCGCGCAAGTCGGGGATCAAAAAATTGATCGGCAAGAATATCAGTTGCGCTACCTGCAGCGCACGCAAAGCCTGTCGCAACAATTGGGCACCAGTCTCTCGCCAGCCATGGCGCGTAATTTAGGCGTGGAAGGCCAAGTGCTGAACAATATGCTGGGCAGCGCAGCGCTTCGCGAAGCCGCCGAAGAGCTGGGCTTGGGCCGCAGCGATACCGCCATCGCCGCAGCCATTGTCAAAGACCCGAGCTTTTTGGGCGTCAACGGCCAGTTTGATGAGCCAACCTTCCGCTCGGTTTTGCAGCAAAATGGATTGACCGAAAAACTATTCGTCGAAGACCAACGCCGCTTCCATATGCTCGAGCAATTGAGCTCAGCCACGGTCGATTCTGGCTTGGTGCCAAAAGTGCTGACGGAAAAGCTTTATAAGCATTTCCTCGAGCGTCGCGTCGCCCGATATCTCATTCTCACCCTGAAAGAGACCGATGATATTGGCGATCCGACGAATGAAGAATTGGAAACTTTTTTCGGCCAAACCAAATTGCGTTTCGCCGAACCTGAAAAACGCTCGGGCCAAGCGCTGGTGGTTTCACCGGCTCGTTTCGCCGAGCTTATTTCCATCGACGCCGCCACTTTGGAAGAGGAATATGAAGCCTCGATCGACGAATATTCCGTCGCCGAAACCCGCGCCATCGACCAATTGGTTGTTAGCGAAGATGAAGAAGTGGCCAAAGTGAAGGCCCTCTTGAGCGAAGGGGCAAGCTTTGCCAAAATCGTTTTGGCTGTCGGCCAAACGCTGAGCAACACCGACCTTGGCACCGTGGAGCGCGAAGATCTGATTAGCGCCGACTTGGCCGAAAAGTCCTTCGCTATGAAAAAAGGCGAAATTAGCGATGTGATTGAAGGCCCGCTCGGCTATGTGGTTTTGCGCGTGCGCGACATTACACCCGGCACGACAAAGCCTTTAAGTGAAGTGGCCGAGCTGCTGCGCAATCGCATTATCTATGATCGCGCGCTCGACGACATGTTGGCCTTCTCGGAAACCGTGGAAGACGAACTGGCCAGCGGCGAAACGCTGGAAAGTGTTGGCCAGCGCTTCGACCTCAATGTGATTAACATCCGCAACATCAACGCCGATGGCGAGAACGCCAAAGGCAGAAAAATGGCGCTTCTTTCGCGCTATGACAACATAGCGCCTTCGTTGTTTGAAACGGCCGTGGGCGAAGAAACCCCGATGATTGAAATGGACGATGGCACCTATGTTTGGTTGCGCCTCACCGCCATCACGCCAAGCGAAGTGCCGCCACTGGCTGACATTCGCAAAACCGTGAGCCAACAATGGGAAGTCGCCGAACAGACCAAATTGCTGGAAGCCATGGCCGAACATATGGTCAAGCAAGGCAATGAAACGGGCAGCTTTAAATCGGTCGCCGCAAGCTTTAAGCGCGACCCTTTGGTCTCCGAACCAATGACCCGCCAAGTCAGCAATGACACGTTTTCCGACCAAGCTGTGAAGCAATTATTTGCCGTTCCAAATCGTAAATTCGCTTGGGCCAATGTCGGCTTTGGCGGCGAGATTATCGTCATGCAAGTCAGTAAGGTTATTCCGGCAGATGTGCGAGATGGCGAAGCCAAAGACCTGATTTTCGATGGCGAGAAACGTAAATATCACCTCGACCTGACCAATCAATTCGTCCGCAGTTTGCAGGGCCATTTCGGATTGAGCGTCAATCAAGCCAACTTGGAGCGCGCCACCAGCGAACTGGTTTCGCGATGAGCCACCTAAAATGAACCATGCGCCCCCGACCCCGGACCGCGAGAGCTTTACCGCTGCCTATCAGGCGGGCGAGCCACAGCTTGTCTGGTCGCAACTGATCGGGGATTTGGAAACGCCGGTTGCCGCCTTTCTTAAACTGACGCATGGCGAGGCGTTTTCTTTCTTGCTGGAAAGCGTGCAAGACGGAGATATTCGCGGCCGCTATTCCATGATTGGCTTGGCCCCTGACTTGCTGTTTCGCGTGTCCGATGGGCAGCCCGAGGTAAACCCAAAGGCGCTCGACGACCTCGACACATTCACGCCCATGCAAGGCGAGCCGCTGGACGCTTTGCGCGAAATATTGGCGCAATCGCGCCTCGATATTCCCGAGACTTTGGCGCCCATGTCGGCCGGTGTGTTTGGTTATATGGCCTACGATATGGTGCGCCATATGGAAGACCTGCCCAATAGCAATCCAGACGTTATGCAAGTGCCAGACTGCTTGTTCATGCGCCCGACACTGATGGCGGTGTTTGATAGCGTCACCGATATGATCCGTTTGGTAACGCCTGTGCGCCCCGATGGCAAAACCGCAGACGCTGCTTATGATGACGCCCTGGCGCGATTAGACGAGGCCAAAGAACGCCTCTATAGCGCCCTGCCCGATGCGGCCTTGAGCGTGCCAAATGCTTTCACCGAGCCGAACTCGAATATGAGCCAAGCGTCTTATTATGACATGGTCGATACCGCCAAAGCTTATATTGAGGCCGGCGATGTGTTTCAGGTTGTCCTCAGCCAGCGCTTCAACATTGATTTTGAGTTGCCGCCATTTGACCTTTATCGCGCTTTGCGCCGCGTCAACCCCTCGCCTTATTTGTTCTATTTGAACTTGCGCGATTTCGCCGTGGTCGGCTCCAGCCCTGAAGTTTTGGTGGGCGTGAAAGGCCGCGAAGTCAACATTCGCCCGATCGCCGGCACCCGAAAACGTGGTTCGAGCCTGGCCGAAGATGGCGCCATTAGCGCCGACCTCTTGAGCGATGAAAAAGAACGTGCCGAACATTTAATGCTGCTCGATTTGGGGCGCAATGATGTCGGGCGTGTCTGTGAAATTGGCAGCGTAAAAGTGAACACCTCTTTTGGCCTGCAAAAAACCTCGCACCTCATTCACATCGTCTCCGATGTCACGGGCACTTTGCGCCAAGACCTCGACGAGATTGATGCGCTGGTGGCTGGCTTTCCAGCCGGCACGGTTTCGGGGGCGCCAAAAATTCGCGCGATGGAAATCATCGATGAGTTAGAACCGGAGCGGCGCGGCATTTACGCTGGCTGCGTCGGCTATTTCTCGGCCAATGGCGATATGGATACCTGTATTGCGCTGCGCACAGCCGTGGTAAAAGATGGCAAGTTATACGCCCAAGCGGGGGGTGGCGTGGTGTATGACAGCACGCCAGAATATGAATACGAAGAAACGGTGAACAAAGCCGCCGCCCTGTTTCGCGCCGCAGAGGTGGCTCTCGACTTGGCAAACCAAAGAAAGAACCGGTCCTAATGTTAACGCTGATTGATAATTACGACAGTTTTACGTTCAACCTCGTGCAGTTTTTGGGCGAGCTGGGCCATGATTGCAATGTGGTGCGCAACGATAAAGCCACGCCCGAAGAAATCTTTGCCAGCAAGCCCGAAGGCATTGTTATCTCGCCGGGCCCTTGCGACCCAGACAAAGCCGGCATCTGCCTTGACCTGATTAAAACCGCGCCTGTCGACTTACCTATTTTTGGTGTGTGCCTCGGCCATCAATGCATTGGCCAAGCTTTTGGCGCCAAAGTGGTGCGCGCCGATAAAATTATGCACGGCAAGTTGAGCGATATTCAACATACCGGCAAGGGTCTGTTCCAAACCCTGCCCCAGCCCCTGACGGTGACGCGCTATCATTCCCTGATGATTGCGCCCGATAGCCTGCCAGATTGCCTCGACGTTATGGCCCAAACCGACGACGGCGTTATCATGGCCGTGCAACATAAAACCCAACCGATTTATGGGCTGCAATTTCACCCCGAGAGCATTGCCTCCGTGGGCGGACATAAAATGATGGCGAGGTTTTTGCGCGTCGCTGGGCTAGAGGTTGAAGACGCCCGCATACCGCAAGACACCGCTTTAAAAGTTTAAGAGAGTTTAGAGGAATTTCAAATGGATGCGCTAAAACCAACCCTAGCGATTTTGCAAAGCGGACGCCCGCTCACCTCGAGCGAAGCCAGCAAAGCCTTTGAAGTTATTTTAAGCGGCGAGGCCAGCCCGGCGCAAATCGGTTCCTTCGTTACCGCCCTTCGGGTGCGCGGCGAAACCATCGACGAGATCGCCGCGGGCGTCTCGGTGATGCGCGCCAATGCGATGAAAGTAAAAACCCCAACCCACGTGCTAGACACCTGCGGCACCGGCGGCGATGGCAGCGGCTCGTATAATATTTCGACGGCTGTGGCGCTTGTGGCGGCAGCGTGTGGCGCTTATGTGGCCAAACATGGCACATTGGCGCAAAGCTCTAAATCCGGCTCGTCGGATGTATTGCAAGCCTTAGGCGTCGAGCTGAACCTTTCTGCCAACGCTTTGGAACAATGCATTAATGAGGTTGGCATAGGGTTTTTATTCGCGCCCAATCACCATGCGGCCATGCGCCATGTGGCACCCATTCGCAAAGAATTAGGCTTTCGCACAATCTTTAATTTACTGGGCCCTCTTTCCAATCCAGCGGGTGCCAACCGCCAATTGCTCGGCGTGTTCGACAAACAATGGGTAGAGCCGCTCTCCCAAGTGCTGAAAAAACTCGGCTCCGAACGCGCTTGGGTCGTGCATGGCTCGGATGGTATGGACGAGCTGACCACAACAGGCCCCAGCACGGTAGCCAGTTTGCGCAAAGGCGAAATCAATGTCTTTGAAGTGACCCCAGAGGATGCAGGCCTTACCCGCGCCAAGCCCGAAGGTTTAGTCGGGGGCACACCAGAGGAAAACGCGGCCGCTATGACCGCGCTTTTGGATGGCCAGATCGGCGCCTATCGCGACATCGTTCTGCTCAATACGGCCGCCGCCTTGGTGGTTTGCCATAAAGCCGAAACTTTGAAAGAAGGCGTAGAAATGGCCGCCCTTGCTATCGATGATGGCGGCGCGCGCACTGTCTTAGCCAATCTTGTTGCCACGTCCCAAAAACTTGCGAGCTAGCCCATGACCCAGCAACCAACAGATATTTTAGCGCATATCACCGCCTATAAGCTGGAAGAAATTGCCGCGGCCAAAGCCGCGCGTCCCCATGCGCAAGTGATGGAAACCGTCACGGCCTTAAGCGAAGCTGGCGATGCCCCACGCGGGTTTATCACCGCGCTGATGGCCAAAGCGGCGCAAAAAAAGCCCGCGCTGATTGCCGAGATTAAAAAAGCCAGTCCGTCAAAAGGCCTCATTCGAGCCGACTTTAATCCGCCCGTCATTGCCCAAAACTACGAGCAAGGCGGCGCCGCTTGCCTGTCGGTGTTAACCGACGCGCCCAGCTTTCAAGGCGCGCCGGAATATTTGGTAGCGGCGCGCGCCGCTTGTGCGCTTCCGGTTTTGCGCAAAGATTTTATGTATGACCCCTATCAAGTGGCCGAGGCACGAAGCTGGGGCGCCGATGCGATTTTGATTATTCTGGCCTCGACCAGCGATGCCCAAGCCAGCGAGCTTTATGACGCGGCCACGCAATTTGGCATGGACGCTTTGTTTGAAGTGCATGACGCCCCTGAGATGCAGCGCGCCTTGGCCATGAAGCCGAAACTGCTGGGCGTCAACAATCGTAATTTGCGGACTTTTGAGACCAGCCTAGACACCACGCGTGAGCTGATGAAGCAAGTGCCAGACGATATCCTGCTGGTCAGCGAGAGCGGCATTGCCTCAGGCGCCGATGTGCGCGGCCTGATGGACGAGGGCATCGCCGCATTTTTGGTCGGCGAAAGTCTGATGCGGCAAGAAGATATCGTGCAGGCAACGCGACATTTGACCGAATCATAAATATCTCAAAACAAGCGACTTGCACCCAAATGCGAATAAAAGTAGAACAAAAGAGTTAGTGATTCGTTCTACTTTGGGAGCCACCATGCTTACGAAAAAACAATACGAGCTTTTGTTGTTCATCAATGAACGGTTGAAAGAGACCGGCGTGTCCCCCAGTTTTGACGAAATGAAAGAGGCTTTGAACCTGCGTTCGAAGTCTGGCATTCACCGTCTCATCACCGCTTTAGAAGAACGTGGCTTCATCAAACGCTTGGCTCACCGTGCCCGAGCGCTCGAAGTGGTGAAACTTCCCGATACAATGTCGTCCAGTTTGGCCAGCCCATCGAGGGCCAGTGCGCCACCGGTTGCGGCCAATGATGATCGCTCGATGTCGATCTCTGTGATGGGCCGCATTGCGGCTGGCACACCAATTGAAGCGCTGCAACAAGAAGTGAATCAAATCTCTGTTCCAATGGAAATGCTCCGCTCAGGAGAACATTATGCGCTCGAAGTGCATGGTGATTCGATGATTGAAGCAGGTATTCTAGATGGCGACACAGCCATTATTCAAAACGGCGCCACCGCCGACAATGGCGAAATTGTTGTCGCCTTGGTCGAAGGTCATGAAGCCACGTTAAAACGCTTGCGCCGCAAAGGCGAAATGATTGCGCTCGAGGCTGCCAACCAAGCCTATGAAACGCGCATCTTCCGCGCCGACCAAGTGCGCGTGCAAGGCAGGCTTGTTGGGCTCATTCGTAAATATTAGGGGCGTAAATATTAGGGGCGTAAATATTAAGGGCGTAAATATTAAGGGCGTAAATATTAAGGGCGTAAATATTAGGGGCGTGTTTATTGTTCCCAAAGGCGGCTTCGGGCCGCCTTTTTTATGGCCAATTTTCGGCCATCGCTGACAATTTGCAGCGGCACATTGGGATGCAGCACTGATTTATCCAGCAGCAAAGCCTCACAAGGATAATACTCCGCGTTCGAGAACGGCAGAATGACCAAATCGCTTTGCTGGCAAGCAATACCGATCCGTTTGGGCTGCGTGAGATAGGCAATCGTCTGCGGTCTTTGGAGATTACCCCACAGCCTTTGTCGCAAGAGCTACCATCGCCGAGTGCTTTTACCTCTTGGCCATGGAACTGGGCAATGCGCCGGAGCTGATAGCCATGTTTATTTTGGCGCATGAGCAGCAAGCCCCCTTCCTGCTTTTGTGCCACAATCACATCATTGCCAACCAAATGCGCGATGGGTCGGTTGCCCGAACCGATAAATAAAGCGCCACAAAAAATAGGAACCAGCCCCAACCAGCGCGCCCGTTTGGACCCCAAACACAGGCCAATAAACCCTATGGCAGCCAAGGGCAAAACCCACGGCGGACTGGCGCCTGGCTTGATCAGCGCGCCCTCAAAACTGGTTATGAAAACGGCGATCGAGAGAACGCCATCTAAGCCAAATTGCATAAGCGCCAAAAACCCCGCCTCGAGCCCCGCCGCGCTCGCGAGGAGGGAAAGCGGCGTCATGGGCATAATCAAAGTAGAGAACAAAGGCATGGCCAACAGATTGGCTGGCAAGCCATAGGTCCCGAGTTGATGAAAATGCAAAAGCGCCGAATAGCCCGTCACCGAACCGGCAATCATACTGGTCAGCGCCAGACCCGACGCATAGCGCCAGCCCAATCGAAGCATTCGTTTGAGGGGCGCCATTTCCTCAATCTGGAGATACAAACGGTCGCGTTGTTGCCAGACCTCATAAACCGCGACGAGCGCCATAACCGCAGCAAAGCTCATTTGAAACCCGACCTGCATAACCGCATAGGGGCGCCACAGCAAAACAAGGGCAGCGGCCCACAGCACATTGCGCATGGTAACGGCGGGTCGGTCGAGCAGAATGGCAAGAAAGAAAATCGCCAACATAATATAAGCCCGCTGCGTGGCGACGCTGCCCCCCGATAAAGCCAGATAGGCCGTGGCGGCCAAAAGCGCGAGGACGGCGCATGGCTTTCGCACGTCATGGCGCAACACGAGGCCGTGCCAAAGGGCGGCTAAAAATCTCAACAAGGCATAAATAGAGCCCGCGAAAAGCGCCATGTGCAGGCCTGATATCGCTAACATATGCGCCAATCCACTATGGCGAAAAGCCTCGCGTACTGGTTTGGAAATCATCCCGCGCACGCCGGTAACCAAGGCGGCCGCGACCGGCCCGGCGGTTTCCGACATGGCGTTGCGATATTGCGCCGCCAGCGACAAACGAAGGCGCGCTAAGTGATGAGCAAGGCCAATCTGCCCCGTGCAATCAACGCTTTGCACCTCGCGCACGAACCCGCGACCGCGTTGGCCGTCAAACCAAGCCGAGGCACGCGGGTCATAGCCACCCATCACCGTTGGCAATGCCAAAGGCTCCAGGGCCACCTGCAACTGCACCTGACAGCCTGGCAATAGCGTAGCGGCCAACCCTTGGCTGCCATAAAGGCGCAAGCTCAGGGCGCGACCGAGATAATCTGAGTAAAGCAAATCTATCCGACTGCCGCGCGGCGTCGGCTCCGACCAATCAATCACCCCGTCCAGCAAGCGTGGCTCGCCGAGCCGCGCCGCTGGCGTGCCTGGTTCCGCTTGGCTCCATGTCTGGCTGGAGGCGATATAAATACTTCCCGTCGAGCGCGCTTGCCAATGAGTGAAGGCCTGCGCCCAGGCGAAGCCGAAAGTAAAAGCCAATAAAACAAGCCCGACGCGGCGCACGCGTGGGCGCGCGCTCTGCTCGCCGAATTGCCAAATCATCAAAGTCAGTATGCCCATGGCCACGCTCACCCATACCGGCGGTTCATTTGGCCAGCCGAAAAACACCGCCATGGCGGCCGTAAAACTGACTATCAGCATCGAAAAATGGTGTTGGCGCATGCGGGGCTCTAGGGTGTAAAGTGAATTTGTGCTATGAGCATGTCGCAATAGTGAAACAGTCCGAGCGTGGACGCCACCGACCACAGAGTGCATTAGATATAAAACACACGCATTAGGCGAATTTCCGCCAGCTTTGCGCGTAGCTAGAATGAAAGAGCTTTCATGAGCGAGCCCAAAAAAGTTATCACCCGATTTGCCCCCTCCCCGACGGGGTTCTTACACATTGGCGGCGCCCGCACCGCGCTTTTCAATTGGGCATTCGCGCGCCATCACGGGGGCAGCTTTTTACTGCGCATCGAAGACACAGACCGGGCGCGCTCAACCCAAGAAGCCATGGATGCGATTTTAGATGGCATGGCGTGGCTTGGGCTCGATGCCGATGCCCCCCCAAGTTTTCAGCACGCCCAAGCCGACCGCCACGTCGAAGTGGCGCATCAGCTTTTGGCTGCTGGCCAAGCCTATAAATGTTTTTGCACGGCCGAAGAAGTAGAGGCCATGCGCGAAGCCGCCCGCCAAGCTGGCGAGCCTTTGCGTTATGATGGCACGTGGCGCGACCGCGATGCCTCGCAAGCCCCGGCAGATACGCCCTTTGTGATCCGTTTCAAGGCGCCCCAATCTGGCGAGACGCGTCTCCAAGACGCCATTCAAGGCGATGTTACTTTTGCCAATGCGCAATTTGACGATTTGATTTTGCTGCGTTCCGATGGCTCGCCCACCTATATGCTGTCGGTCGTGGTGGATGATTACGACATGGGCGTCACCCATGTTATTCGCGGCGATGACCATTTAACCAATGCCGGCCGCCAGGCGCAAATTTACGCAAGCCTCGATTGGGACTTGCCGATTTTCGCGCATATGTCGCTGATTCATGGGGCGGATGGCGCCAAATTATCCAAGCGTCACGGCGCCTTGGGCGTCGATGCCTACCGCGATATGGGCTATTTACCCGAAGCGATGCGCAATTATTTGGCCCGCCTCGGCTGGAGCCATGGCGATGACGAGGTTTTCTCGACGGCCCAACTCGTCGAATGGTTCTCGCTCGACGCCGTTGGCAAAGCGCCGGCCCGCTTTGATATGGAAAAATTAGATTACGTCAACGCCCAGCACTTAAACCAAGCCGAGGATGCCGATTTAACCGCGCAAACCCTCGCGTTAGACCCAGATTTGGCGCCCTTTGCCGCGCAAGTGCAAGCCGCCATGCCGCTTTTGAAAGAGCGCGCCTCTCGGTTGGGTGATTTAGTGGCCGATGCTGCGTTTTTAAAAGCGAAACGGCCTATTTCTGTGGATGAAAAGCTAGCCAAACACCTCAACGAGGCCAATTTGGCTCATTTAGCCGCCCTGCACGTCACCCTTAATGGCCTGGAAGCCTGGACGACCCAGCCGATTGAAGCCTGTATAAAGGGCTATATGGAGGCGCAAGAGTTGAAAATGGGCAAATTGGCCCCCGCCTTTCGCGCCGCCTTGGTTGGAAACAGCCAATCTCCGGGCATTTTTGACGTTTTGTCGCTGTTGGGACGAGACGAGGCTTTGAGCCGATTAAAAGATAAAATTGGCTAAAAACGACGAATTTTTAGGGCAAAGCTGGCGGAAAGCGAAGTTTCGTGCTAGAAGGTGCCAAACCAAAATACACATGACTTAACAAACAGGAGACTGCTATGAGCGGATCGGACAACGCAAAACTTTCAAGCCTAGGTACGGATTATGAATTCGACATCCATGAAGGCACCGTTGGCCCAAGCGTTATCGACGTTTCCTCGCTCTACGGTCAAACCGGTCAGTTCACCTATGACCCAGGCTTCACCTCAACCGCCAGCTGTAAGTCAGAGATTACGTTCATCGATGGCGAAAAAGGCGTGCTTTTGCATCGCGGCTACCCAATCGAACAACTGGCTGGCGATGGCAATTTCATCGAGACCTGCTATCTCCTGTTGAACGGCGAATTACCAAATGCAGAGCAACTCGAAGAGTTTGAAGGTGCGATTACCAATCACACCATGTTGCACGAGCAAATGAACCGCTTTTTCCATGGCTTCCGTCGCGACGCCCACCCAATGGCCATTATGGTTGGTGTGGTTGGCGCGCTGTCGGCTTTTTACCATGACAGCACCGATGTGAACGATGCCGAGCAACGCAAAATTGCCAGCCGTCGCCTGATTGCTAAAATCCCGACCATTGCCGCGATGGCCTATAAATATTCGATCGGCCAGCCGTTCGTCTATCCGCGCAATGATTTGGATTATGCGTCTAACTTCTTGAACATGTGCTTCTCGGTGCCGTGCGAAGAAACCAAAGTGAACCCCGTTCTGGCCCGCGCCATGGACCGCATCTTTATTTTGCACGCCGACCACGAGCAAAACGCGTCGACCTCGACCGTTCGCCTGGCTGGCTCTTCGGGTGCCAACCCATTTGCTTGCGTTGCCGCGGGTATTGCTTGCCTCTGGGGCCCAAGCCACGGCGGTGCCAATGAGGCTGCCCTCGACATGCTGGCCGAAATTGGCTCGGTCGATCGCATTCCTGAATATGTCGCGAAAGCCAAAGACAAAAACGATCCGTTCCGTCTGATGGGCTTTGGTCACCGCGTTTATAAAAACTACGATCCGCGCGCGCGCGTGATGCAAAAAACCTGCCACGAAGTGCTGAAAGAAATGGGCATTAAAGATGACCCGCTTTTGGATGTGGCTATGGAGCTCGAAAAAATCGCCTTGGAAGATCCTTACTTCGTTGAGAAGAAGCTGTATCCAAACATCGATTTCTATTCGGGCATCACCTTGAAAGCCATGGGCTTCCCGACTTCCATGTTCACCGTTCTCTTTGCGCTCGCGCGCACCGTGGGCTGGATTGCACAGTGGAACGAAATGATCGAAGACCCAAGTCAACGCATCGGTCGTCCGCGCCAACTCTACATTGGTTCGGCGCCACGCGATTACGCAGACATTAAAACCCGTTAACTTAAGACGCCAACTCTAGGGTAAAAGCCGCCGCTCGTTCGGCTGGCTTTTGCCCTTCGTGGCGCATGGCTGGGGCAAATTTAGCCAGCATTTCGGCGTAATGCGCATGCACATCATCATCTTCCAGCATCGCTTGTAGCGCTGGCGTAATGTCTTGCGGGGTGCATCGCCATTGCAAATACTCTGGCATGGCCGGCGCATCTAAAATCAAATTGACCAATACCGCGCTCGGCACTTGCATGGTGCGCATCAGCATATCGCCCATCAGCCCCATATCATAAGCCACAACGGTAGGCAGCCCCATGAACGCCAATTCCATGGTGGCGGTACCCGAGGATGCCAAAGCGGCACGGGCGCACGCAAACGCGGCTAGCTTCTCGGCCTCGTCCTCTACATATATCGGCTTGCCAGGCCAATGCGCGGTTTTCTCACGCACCAAATCGGCCATATGCGGCACCAAAGGGATAATGGGGCGAATGTTTTCCATGCGGCCATCGAGGCGGCGCAATACATCGCCGAACACCGGACTGAGCGATTTCACTTCGCTAAGACGACTGCCCGGCAGTATCACCAATGGCACATCCGCTTTTTTCAAACGATGAAGCTTGGCAAAATCGGGCAAAGGCTCTAGCGCATCCAGGCGATCTCGAATGGGATGGCCAACAAAATGGCACGGTGGGCCCTCACTGGCAGCAAACACATCTGGCTCGAAAGGCAAAAACGCCATGACCGCATCAAAATAGCCCTTCATCTTTTTCGCCCGCCCGCGTCGCCAAGCCCAAACATGGGGCGCCACATAGCAAATAATCGGCAAATCTGGCCGCTTGGCTTTCACCCGTTTGGCCACACGGTGGTTAAACTCGGGACTATCAATCAGCACCAAAACATCTGGCTCGCTGGCCAAAGCGTGCGCCACGGCTTGGTCAACCAATTTGAACAAGCGCGGCAAGCGCGGCAGAATTTCGCGCAAACCCATGACGGCAATCTCAGACATATCAAAAATCGAGGCGAGGCCTGCGCCGGTCATTTTGGGGCCGCCGATGCCCGAAATCATCACGCCGCTTTGTTGCGCGCGCAAGGCCTCCATTAAATCCGCGCCAAGCGCATCGCCCGAGGTTTCGCCTGCCACAATCATGATGTGTTTATTGGCGCTCATTGGCTTTCATCCGCGACAGGGGCCAACCCGACAAGGAACAAACCTTGGGCTTCTGCTAGCGCCACCATGGCGTCAAAATCATCGAACAGAGCGCCGCCCGCCTCATAGACGATACCAGCCAAATGCGCTTGCACGGCCAGCTCAACGGTGCGCTTGCCCAGCGTTGGTAAATCAATGCGGCGGTCTTGTTGGGGTTTGGGAAATTTTGCCAAGACCCCAGACTTCGCCTCCGGTGTGCCCAAAAACTCTGGCGCCAACCCCGCCACGCGCTGCAATAAAGCATCCGTGCCTTCTGGCCCCTCAACCCCCAAAACCAAGCGCTGCGCGACCACAACACTTTGGCCGATATCTTGCGCGCCAATGGTTTTCGCAATCTCGCGGGCGCGCGCCATATCGTCTTCATAAGGGGCAAACGGATGCGAGGTTTGCGGCCCTACCCGACCCGTTAAAGCCGACAAGACCGACTCGGCAGGCTGAATAAGCAGGCCGCGCGATTGAAAATAAGCGACGATTAATTTCAACAATTGGTCATCGCCAGCCTGCTCGCCAGCCATGGCTTGCTCAACGAACCACTTGCCGCCCGCATCAAAATCGAGGGTTTCTAGTTTGGGGCGCTGAATGCCACCAAGGATAATCATCTGCGTGCAACCCGCCCCCAGCAAATGGTCTGCCGCCGCCTTTAAATGCCCCAATGGCGACCAGACATGCGGATAGGCCTCGATGCCTGCCTCGGCTTCGTTTTCCAATCCAACAATAAAAATATCTCCGCCTGACGCCACTTGGGCTGCGGCAAGCTGCACTGGCAAAGCGCCATTGCCAGCTATTAATCCGAGCGGCCCTTGGATCTTTTGGCTCATCGTGCGTTACCGATTGCGCGGGGTGCAATAACCCCGATTTTGCTCAACCCGCATAAATTCAACCACTGTCTGAACACAAGCACTGCCCGCATGTTTTTGCGCGGCATTGGCCAGACGGGTCATCAGCGCGCCTTCGTTTTCGATAAATAAGCTTTTGTGCAAGGCGCGCAAGGCGTTGATCTCCGCGCGCTCAAAATTGCGTCGCTTCAAGCCAACCAGGTTCAAACCGGACAACACAGCCCGGTTGCCCGTGGCCGCACCAAAGGGAATGACATCTTCCACCACAAGACTACCCGCGCCGATAAACGCATGCGCTCCGATGCGGCAGAACTGATGCACGCCCGCCAAGCCACCCAGAATAGCAAAGTCACCCACCGTAACATGGCCGCCGAGTGTGGCATTATTGGCGAGAATAACATTATCGCCCACGATGCAGTCGTGGGCCACATGCGCGCCCATCATGAACAGACCATCACTGCCAACTTTGGTCAGCGCCCCGCCACCTTGCGTGCCTGGGTTCATGGTTACATGTTCGCGAATGCGATTGCGCTCGCCAATTTCGAGGAAGACTTCTTCATCGCCGAATTTCAAATCTTGCGGCACATGACCGATGGAGGCGAAAGGATAGATATGCGTTTGGGCGCCAATTTTTGTATTACCGGTCACAATCACATGCGATTCCAAGACCACTTCATCCCCAAGTTCGACGTTGCCCGTCACGCAGCAGTAAGGCCCAATTTTAACATTTTTGCCAAGCTTTACGCTGTCATCAATAATGGCCGTTGGATGTATATCACTCATAATTTGCTCCTAGGCTCATCTCTAAGCCGAGTTCAAAGGCGCAGCAAATAAACGATTGTGACGATTTATTACGATTTTTTCTTGCGCTCGCTATCTTTGCGCAAGCGACTGACCAAAGCCATTTCGCGATATAACTCGCTGCGCAAACGCCCGGGCGAGCCAGCGATTTGGCTATCGGCAGGAAACGAGCGCAATACCGCCGCTTGCGCCGAGATAACGCAGCGGTCGCCAATGCTCACATGGCCGGTTACCGCCGCACAGCCGCCCATTTGCACATAGTCGCCCAGCACGCTGCTGCCCGCAACAGCGCAACAAGCGGTGAGAAAACAATGACGCCCGATCTGAACATTATGGGCCAGATGCACCAAATTATCGAGCTTGCTACCCTCGCCAATCATCGTGTCGCCAAAGGCGCCCCGATCGATGGACGCATTGGCGCCAATTTCCACATCGGCTTGCACGATAACGCGCCCGATCTGAGGAATTTTTATATGCGAGGCGCCCGCGGCAAAGCCAAAGCCATCGCTGCCCACGGTGGCGCCGCTCTGAACAATCACGCGGTCACCCAGCAAGGCATAAGCAATGCTGGCATTGGGTAAAACCGTGCAGTCGCGCCCTAAAACCACGCCATGGCCAAGGCTCACGTTAGCTCCAAGGCTGCATCCGTCGCCAATTTCAGCTCCGGCTCCAATCGATACATTGGGGGCGATTTCCACGTTTTTGCCAATCTTGGCATCGGCATGAATAAGGCTCTTTCCAGCCACGCCGCCAAGAGGGCGCGATTGGGCGGCATCGGGATAAAATATTTGCGCGATTTGCGCCATCGCCCGATACGGGTCTGGGCAAATGACGCCGACCGCACCCTCGGGGCAAAGATGCGCGTGTTCGGCTTTCAGTAGAACCGCAGCCGCTTTTGTGCTGGCCAGTTCATCGCTGCGCTTTGGGTCAGAAAAAAAGCCGAGCGCATCGCGCCCAGCTATTTCCAAAGAGGCAATATTTGCCAATTCAAGGTCTCCCGACACGCCATCTAGCCCAGCTAATTCCGCTAGGCGAGATAGAGCAAAGGGCCCTTCGCGTCGATAGAAACGCGGGTCTGCCATCGGGTTATTTCTTACCCTTTTTGACAGCCACTGGCGTGACTTTGACCGATTTCAATTTCTTGTCGAGACGCTTGACCAATTCACTGGTCACATCGGTCGTTGGGCCCGCAAAGAATACGGCCTGACGACGCAACACGATATCGGCTTTGCGCTCTTTCGAGATGTCGCTTAACTGTTGTTCCGCAACCTTGATAACTTGCTGCGCGGCGCGTTGGCCACCGGCTTGAATGGCTTGGGTTTTTTCGTTGACGCTTTGACGTAATTCCAAGTCTTGCAACTGCAGCTCTTCCACTTTGGCCTTCAAAACTTCTGGCGCCATAAGTTTTTGCTGTTCGCGCAATTTGGAGGCCTCATCTTGCATTTTTTTCGCAGCTTTTTCGGTAGAAGCACGCACTTTCATGGCTTGCTCTTCGAGCTGTTTGCTCATGCTTTTGCCGGCTTTCGAAAGCGCAATTGCGCGATCTAGGTCGAACACCAGAATGACAGTTTCGGCAGACGCAACGCTAGGTGCGCACAACATAGCCAAGGCCACAATGGCGGCTCGTAAGTTCGTTTTAAACACTTCTATATTCCCCTTTAAAAGCTGGATCCGATGGTAAACCGGAAAAACCGAGTTTCGTCATAATCTTCTTTAGCAATTGGTCGCGCAAAGTCAAACCGTACTGGGCCAAATGGCGAGCGCCAAGAAAAGCTCAAACCATAAGTTGCCCGAAACGCCATCTCATCTTCAATTTGCGATGTCGCACTGGCCACCTGATCGGTTTCCCCAAGAATACCAAAATCAACAAATGCATTGGCCCGCATCCCCACTTCCTTGGGAATCCCAAGCGGTAAGGACATTTGGGTGGTGCCCATAATATAGCGATTTGAACCGAGCGCAAAGCCACTGGTTAAGTCGCGTGGGCCCAAGCCACCGCGTTCAAAGCCACGGAAATCACGCCCACCCCGGAAGAAGCGGTCATTATAATTAATGCTCCCACCCTTATAATCGTGAATAACGCCGAAGTTCAGCTTGGCCTGAAACACCCAATTCTCGGCCAGCTCTTCAAAGTAATTGGCTTGGCCTGTGGTGCGCAAGAAAGACACATCGCCAGAGGGGCCAGAAATATCTTGCCCAAAACTCATGTTCCAACCATCGGTCGGGTTCACAACGTCATCGCGTTTATCAATCGAATAATAATAGCCGAACACATGTTTGGTGTTCTTATAGCTCGGGTTAATCTCCGAGCTCGTAGTGTTATTGATCAATGAGTCTTGCGTGATGCTGGTGAATAAGGACAAGCGGCCATCTTCCGACAGCGGGAAGCCAAGCGAGAAGCTGGCACCCTGCTCGGTGGTTTCTAGCCCATCGCGATATTCATATTCTGTGTCCGTGTTAAACAACGAGAAACCCGCCGACACATCGCGACCCAGAAAATAAGGCTCGGTAAAGCCAACATTATAGCGCTGCACCTGATTGGACAGCCCCATATTCAGACGCAAAGTCTGGCCGCGTCCCAAGAAGTTGCGCTCTGCAACCGAGAACTGCGTGGTCAAATCTTCGGCCGAAGAATAGCCAACACCAAAGCTCAACTCGCCGGTTGGCTGCTCGCGTAAATTTACATCGATCACCGTTTGATCTTCATTGGTGCCCGGCGATTCGCTAACTTCCACGGCGCCAAAAAAGCCAAGGGCGCGCACATTGCGCTCCGAGCGGGATAGCAATACTTTGTTGAAAGCATCGCCCTCGCTGAGGCGAATTTCGCGCCGGATAACATCGTCTTGCGTACGCGTATTGCCGTTGATGTTAATGCGCTCCACATATACCCGCGGGCCTTCTTCGATAATATAGTCAACGCCGACAACGCTATTTTCGCGGTCGCGGCGCGCGCGCGGGCGAACATCGGCAAACGCATAGCCCTGCTCGCCAACTATTTTGACCAGCGCATCCACGGTTTTATCGAGCTTGCGGCTGTCATACCGCTCGCCTGGCTCGTGGGTAATCAGCTCTTCCAGTTCAACGATATCAATCGAATCCAATGTGGTGGACACGCGAGCCTCGCCAAATTTATACAAAGCCCCTTCATCCAATTGATAATTGACGAAGAATTCTTTGCCATCGCGCGTCAACTCAATGTTGGAAGCGACAACTCGAAAATCTGCATAGCCTTTTGAAAGATAGAAACGACGCAGCAATTCGCCATCATAGGCCACCCGGTCGGGGTCGTAATTATCGTTACTGGCAAAAATACGCCACCACCGCGTTTCGCGCGTCAAAATAACGCCGCGTAATTCTTGGTCAGAAAAAGCGCGGTTGCCGGTAATGCTAATCGAGCGAATGCCCGTGGTTGGGCCTTCGCTAATTTCAAAAACCAAATCAATACGGTTTTGCGGTAGCTGAATAACCTTCGGCTCAATACGAACGGCAAAGCGTCCAGAGCGGCGATACAGTTCGATGAAGCGCTCGACATCATCTTGCACTTTGGCGCGCGTGTAAATTTGGCGCGCCGATAAGCCGGCTTCTTTGCCCAAATTATCGTCATTAATCGCGCTATTGCCTTCAAAGCTCACCCGGTTGACGATCGGGTTTTCCACCACAACCACCACCAGGCCTTGGCCTTCGCGACGAATGGTAACATCGGCAAATAGGCCGGAGGAGAACAAGGTTTTTACCGATTGGTCTACCAGGTCAGAGCGATCGGTCACGCCTTCGCGCACCACCATATAGGCGCGCACGGTTTCGCCTTCGACACGCTGTGTGCCTTCCACGCGAATGAACTCAATCGGCTTGCCGACTTCCGCAGAGGCAAAACCCGTCGACAGTGGCAAAGCCAAAACGGCGGCCATTCCAGCAAGCCAAAAGCGGCGGAAGTATTTTACTTGAGAGTTCATAATTATCCGAAGAGACCTGTAATACGTTCAAAGACATTGAGGCGAGATAAATCGTTCCACGTCACGAAAACGAATAACATTAATACCATAGATAGGCCAATGCGCATGCCCACATCTTGAGCCTTTGCAGACATTGGTTTTCCAAAGACCGCTTCATAAGCATAGAAAACCAAATGGCCGCCATCTAGCATAGGAATGGGAAATAGATTGATCAGGCCAATGCTGACCGACAAAACAGCCGTCAGATTGATCAGCGCGACCAAGCCCAGCGTCGCCGTTTGGCCCGACAGCTGTGCGATACGGATCGGCCCGCCCAAGCTCTCGGCGCTCTCGCGACCCATAATGATGCGCCCCAAAACCACAAAAGTCTGCTCGACGATGAAATAGCTTTCCTCTACGCCCATCCGCACGGCGGTGAACGGATTATACCGCACATGGCGCACATTGGCCTCGGTCGCATTGACCGCAATGCCGAGGCGTCCAAGATTATATTCATTGCCGAAACGGTCGGTCTCCAACACACGCTCTGGTGCAATGTTCAGCAGAATTGTTTCCCCGCCTCTATCGACTTCAAATTCCAGTAATACGTTCGCGTTGACGGTTACCACGCGGCGAACCTCAGAGAAATTTGTTACCGCACTGCCATCGATGGCTTTTATGAGGTCGCCAACTTTAAGGCCACCGCGTTCGGCGGCGCTCTCTTCTACGACAACGCCAACCATCGGGTCGGTAACACGCTGGCCGAGGAAGGAATACAGCGAGGCAAAAATAACAATAGCCAGAATGAAATTCGCAATCGGCCCAGCCGCCACAACAATCGCCCGTTGCCAAAGCGGTTTATAGAACAAAGTGTCTGCGCGCGCGGCTTCGTCGAGCTGTTGCATCGCTTCTGGGTTGCTGGCGCTGGCT
Source organism: Rhodobiaceae bacterium (assembly GCA_018673175.1). Taxonomy (GTDB): domain Bacteria; phylum Pseudomonadota; class Alphaproteobacteria; order RS24; family RS24; genus UBA8337. Next base: position 21,493 of record JABHDF010000058.1, read on the forward strand.
TCATTCTCATCGCCAAAAAACTTTACGTAGCCGCCCAAAGGCAACCACCCAATTTTCCACTGCGTACCGTGTTTGTCATACCAGCTGGTAATGGCGCGACCAAAGCCGACCGAAAAAACTTCCACGCGAACGCCGCAACGCCGCGCCGCATAGAAATGGCCAAGCTCGTGAAAAAACACGACAATGGTCAGCACAAACAAAAACGGGACAATGTAACTCAACCCGGTGGCGCTATAGAGGTTACTGATGATTTCCAAGTCTTACTCCTAAGAATTGCCTGCATTATGGCTATTTTTCGACTGAATAAAAGCTCGTTTTAACGTCAATTTAAGGTGAGCTAAGATTGCGGCAAAATCAAGTCGGCTCTCCCTTATCGTCTCATTTACCGCACCCTTTTTATCTTTTGTTCCGCCACCTGGCGCGCGCGCGCATCCGTCGCGACAATCGCCTCAAGGCTGTCGACCCCGCCGACGTCGTGGTCTTGCAAAACGGCGTCGACCACATCGCCAATATCCGTAAAGCCAATTTGCCCGTCCAAAAATGCCGCCACGGCCATCTCATTGGCGGCATTTAACACACAAGGCGCATCCCCATCGGCTTGCATCGCGGCTTCGGCCAAAGCCAAACAAGCAAAGCGTTCGCGGTCGGCGGCTTCGAAATCAAGTCGCCCTTGTGCTGCCAAATCAAGCGTTGCAACCCCCGAGGCAATCCGCTCCGGATAAGCCATGCAATAAGCCAAAGGCACGCGCATGTCCGGACACCCTTTTTGCGCTAGCACGCTGCCGTCGTTAAAATAAACCAGCCCATGCACAATCGATTGCGGATGCACCAAAACGTCCAATCGAGCGGGTTCAATGTCGAATAAATACCGCGCTTCAATTAGCTCCAACCCCTTGTTCATTAAGGTGGCGCTATCGACGGAGATTTTCGCGCCCATATCCCAATTAGGATGCGCGACGGCTTGTGCTGGCGTCACCGTAGCCATCTCGGCCAGCGTGTGCTGACGAAACGGGCCGCCCGAAGCCGTGAGAACAATTTTCTCAATCGACTTATGCGAGGTCTCTTCAGTTTGCAATTGCAACAATTGGTAAATCGCATTGTGCTCGCTATCGACCGGCAAGATTTGCGTTTTATTTTGGCCTGCCGTGCGCATCAGCAGAGGCCCCGCCGCCACCAAGGCTTCTTTATTGGCCAAAGCCAACATGGAGCCCTGCTCGGCGCAAACCATAGAGGGCGCGAGCCCCGCAAAGCCGACGATGGCCATCACTGCCACATCGACTTTGTACCGCGCAGCCTGTAATAGACCCGCCTCGCCAATCAAAATATCGCCTTTAAAGTCTGGTAGCTTTTGAAGCAAATCCTTGCGCCCATCTGGCGTGCCAATGACCAAAATATCGGGTGCATATTGGCGCGCCAAGACCGCCAGTTTTTCCGTGTTACGATGCGCGCTCAACACGCTGACGTGGAAACGCTCAGGGTGCTGGTCGACCAAGTTCAACGCATTATCGCCAATGGTGCCCGTGGCCCCAAAAATTGCCAGAGAGCGGCTCATTACCAAATCCAGAGAGCGGCGGAAACGCTGTCGCCGCGGAGCCAAACAACGCCCAGCAAGACAATCAAAACCCCGATGAGCCCATCCACCCTATCTAACAAACCGCCATGACCTGGGATGATATCGCCCGAATCCTTCACGTCATATTTGCGTTTTATGGCGCTCTCAAATAGGTCTGCGCCTTGCGCGCAAATCGCCAAAAGCGGCGCGATAATCATCAGCGCTGTAAAATCAGCCTGCTCGAAACCAAATCCGACCACCACCAGAAAAGTCAAAATGCCGCCAATGCACGCCCCCACAACCCCGCCAGCTAAGCCCGACCAAGTTTTATTGGGCGAAACAACCGGAGCCAACTTGGGGCCCCCAACCAGCTTGCCAGTGAACATGGCGAAAATATCAACCGCCCATACCGAGATAAGCACATAGGCGATGACCAACATACCTAGTGCGTCTTCGCGGAAATATTGCGCCGTGACCAAAGGCAGGGCGACATAGAAAAGTCCGCCGGCAATCGGCGACAATCGTTCGCCCCGCCAGAGCGCCAAACTGCTAGCCAAACCGGCCAAAACAAAGCAAAGCGACAGCGCTTCCGTCGCGCCCAGGAGCCAGCCAAAAGCCAAAACCAAGACCGTGAGAGCGCCCAAAATTTGCGCCTGCTTTTGGGACACGCCCAAAATCGCGCCCCATTCGCGCGCCATTAAAAACCCAGCAACCGCGAGCAAAATCGTGAAAGACCATCCGCCAAACACCACCGGCGCGATAACGAAAGGCAGCAAAATAAGCGCCGAACGAACGCGCTGCAGAAGCCCTTCAAATTTCGGTTTTACTTGGTCTGACATAATTCCCCCAACCGACCTAGTCGGCTTCGCTTGCTTGTGCGCTCAACATTCCAAAACGGCGGTCGCGCTTGGCATAAAAATCGATCGCGCTTTTCAGCGCCTCCCGATCGAAGTCTGGCCATAGTGTATCGGTAAAATAGAACTCTGTGTAAGCACTTTGCCAGAGTAAAAAATTACTCAATCGATATTCACCACTGGTGCGGATGATTAAATCTGGATCTGGCATGCCGCCCGTTAGCATTTCCGCATCTAAAATCTCGGGCGTTATCGCGGCGGCATCGAGGGTGCCCGCCGCGGCCCGACGCGCCAAACGCGAAGCCGCATCGGCAATTTCTTCGCGCGCGCCATAGTTAAACGCAATCTGCAAATACATATTGGTATTGTCCGCCGTCAGCGTTTCGGCACGGTCGATCAATTGACATATTTTATCGGAAAGCCCCGTGCGCCGTCCAAGAATGCGCACGCGCACGCCTTCGCTATGCAGCTCGGCTAAATCGCTCTCGATATAGCGTTGCAAGAGGCTCATCAGAAAATTGACTTCTAGTTTGGGTCGGCCCCAATTTTGCGTCGAAAAAGAAAACACCGTGAGATGCCCAATGCCCTCAGCGCCGGCATCTCGAACGATTTGGCGCAAAGCTTCCACCCCTTTGCGGTGCCCCTCTTGGCGCGACAATCCGCGTTGCTGCGCCCAACGCCCATTGCCATCCATAACAATGGCAACATGGGCGGGAATATTCTGGGGGTCAGCCTCTGACATGATGCACTCCGATCAAACTTGCCGGATTTCACTTTCTTTGGTGGTCAGCGTTTCATCCACAAGCTTGATGGTTTTATCCGTCAGCTCTTGCACTTCATCTGAATAAATCTTGGCGTCATCTTGCGAGATGTCGCTGTCTTTTTCGGCTTTTTTAATTTGGTCCATACCGTCGCGGCGCACATTGCGAACCGAGACGCGGGCTTGCTCGGCATAATTGCCCGCCACTTTAACCAATTCTTCCCGGCGCTCTTCGTTCAGCTCGGGCAGCGGAATACGAATAAGTTGGCCTTCGGTCATTGGGTTCAAATTGAGATTGCTCTCGCGAATGGCTTTCTCAACGAGCGCCACTTGCCCCTTGTCCCAAACCTGAACCGACAACATGCGCGGCTCGGGTACGGCAATCGTGCCAACTTGCGATATCGGCATCATTTGCCCATAGGCGTCGACCATAATGGGCTCGAGCAAAGCCGCGCTAGCGCGGCCGGTGCGCAGGCCTGCCAAATCGGCTTTAAAGGCCGTTAGGGCGCCATCCATACGGCGTTCAATATCGTCTGTATCAATACTCATTTTATTTCTTCCTCTAAACTTTAAGCCTGCACATCTTCTACCAGCGTGCAAGCGCCTTTGCCTTGTAGCACTTGGGTGAAAGCGCCCGAGGCTTGAATGGAAAACACAATAATAGGAATGCCATTTTCGCGCGATAGCGACACAGCAGACGCATCCATAACTTTTAAATCTTTCGACAGCACATCCATATAGCTGAGGCGGTCGAAGCGGGTGGCGCTTGGATCGGTTTTCGGGTCAGCGCTATAAACACCATCGACATTGGTGCCTTTCATCAGCGCATCGCAATTCATTTCGGCCGCGCGCAAAGCGGCGGCGGTGTCTGTGGTGAAAAAAGGATTGCCCGTACCAGCCGCGAATATAACCACGCGGCCTTTTTCCATATGCCGCATAGCGCGCCGACGGATATAAGGTTCGCAAACACTGGTCATAGGAATGGCCGACAGCACACGGGTTTGAACCCCTTTGCGCTCCAAGCCATTTTGCATGGCCAGCGCGTTCATGATGGTGGCCAACATGCCCATATAGTCGGCCGACGAACGGTCCATGCCATCGGCAGCGCCCGTGAGGCCACGAAAAATATTACCGCCGCCAATCACCATGCAAACTTCTGAGCCTTGGGCGAGTGCGTCTTTCACTTCATCGGCGATGCGATCGACGGTGGCGACATCAATGCCGTATTGGCCATCGCCCATAAGAGCTTCGCCAGATACTTTCAGCAGAACCCGTTTGTATTTCGGACTTCCAGACATGACACTCTCTCCCCGTTTTTCCTCAGCCAATATGGCGCGATTCCTCACACCCTACCTAAGCCATTCCTAGCTCAATAAGATAGACACTCATTTTTTGCGAGACAGAAAAAGCCTAGCGGAGACGACCCAGCTTAATTGCTACCTACTGCGGCGGCGACTTCAGCTGCAAAGTCAGCCTCTTCGCCCTTGTCCACACCTTCACCCAATTCAAAGCGCACAAAGGCTTTTAAGGCAACAGGCGCGCCGACATCGGCAGCTGCATTTTCCAGAACTTTCGAGATCCGCGTTTCGCCATCGATGACGAAAACTTGGCTGGTCAAAACAACTTCCTCAAGGAATTTGCGAATCCGACCATCGACCATTTTCTCGATAATTTCATCCGGCTTGCCGCTCTCTTTCGCTTCGGCAACCAAGACGGCGCGTTCGCGTTCAATTTCGGCAGGGTCCAAATCAGCTTCATTGGCAGCTAGGGGGCTCGTGGCTGCCACATGCATGGCAATTTGGCGACCCAAGGCTTCTAGTTTCGCTGTGTCGCCAGTCGATTCTAGCGCAACCAACACACCAATTTTGCCGAGGCCATCGACCACGGCACCGTGAATGTAGCTAGCAATAACGCCATTTTCGACGCTCAGTTTTTGCGAGCGACGTACCGTCATGTTTTCGCCAATCGTGCCTACCATTTCGGTGACATGAGCTTCTACTGATTTACCCGCACCCGGGAAATCTGATGCCAACAGGCTTTCGTGGGTCGCGTCACCGTTCAAAGCCACGCCCGCGATTTCGCTGACCATGCCTTGGAACGTATCATTACGCGCCACAAAATCGGTTTCCGAATTGACTTCCACAACCGCACCCGAGGTGCCGCTAGATTTCACGCCAACCAGACCTTCGGCGGCCACACGACCGGCTTTTTTAGCCGCTTTGGCCAAGCCCTTCGTGCGCAACCAATCCACGGCGGCTTCAATATTGCCGTCGTTTTCTTGCAAAGCCGTTTTGCAATCCATCATGCCTGCGCCAGATGTTTCGCGCAGTTCTTTAACCATGCTTGCTGTAATATTGCTCATGGGGATATCTCCTAAAATATAAAGGCGCGTTACGCTTCTGGCGTACCTTCTGCAGCTGGGGCTTCCGCAACAGCTTCCGCAGCCACAGGGGCTTCTTCGACAGGCGCAGGCGTTTCGGCTGGGGCTGCTTCCAAAGCTGGCTCGGCCATCGGCTCAGCGGCCGCGCCCAAATCAATACCGGAGGCAGAACTACTGGCTTCGATACCGGCAATAACCGCTTTTGAAATCAAATCGCAATACAATTCAATCGCGCGCGAGGCATCATCATTGCCCGGAATCGGGAAATCAATGCTGTCTGGATCGCAATTGCTATCGACGACGGCAATCACGGGAATACCCAGCGTTTTCGCTTCGGCGATGGCGATGGCTTCTTTATTGGTGTCGACCACGAACATCAGTTCCGGAACGCCGCCCATGTCTTTAATGCCACCGAGCGCAAGCTCTAGTTTGGCGCGTTCGCGTGTGAGGTTGAGAACTTCTTTCTTGGTCAAACCGCCAGCGCCTTCGCCGTCGAGTTTCGCTTCCAATTCGCGCAGACGCTTAATGGATTTCGAAATGGTTTGCCAGTTGGTCAGCGTGCCGCCGAGCCAACGAGAGTTCATGTAATATTGAGCGCACTGTGTGGCGTGGCGAGCAATCGGCTCGGCCGCCTGACGCTTGGTGCCAACGAACAGGATACGACCGCCAGAAGCGATAACATCTTGAACGGCAACCAAAGCTTGGTGCAGCATCGGAACTGTCTTTGACAGATCCATAATGTGAATACCATTGCGGCCACCGAAAATATACGGTGCCATTTTAGGGTTCCAACGGTGTGTTTGGTGACCAAAGTGGACCCCTGCTTCTAGCAGTTGTCGCATGTTGTAATCGGGCAGAGCCATAGCGTTGCCTTCCTTTCTCTCGTTAATCCGCCGCAGGGGGTCATCGCACACCATGTGCGACACGAAGAG
>JABHDF010000056.1 GCA_018673175.1 Rhodobiaceae bacterium
AGATTGCATCAGTTTTTTCGGCAGACCGAAATAAACAAAGGCGCCGATAACGGTAAAAAAGGCGAGAGCGACAAAAAAGCTTTCATCAAACATAAGAATTATCCTGCTTTCACTGTATCGGAGGTCGAGGCAAAAGCTTGCGTCACCGCTTTTGCGACGGCTTTTTCATCGGCTTTTTCAACACCCACAGCCGCCATAACATCGGCCACGATATTTTGGGCGGCGGTTTGCAAGCCTTCCATCGCCTTGGTGCGGGCGTCTTCGAGGCGGATGTCGGCGGCTTTCGCAGCTTCGGCGAGGCTGGCATCCAGCTCGCCTTTTTGACGGTCCGTCTCGGCCTGCACGTCGGCCCGCATGTCTTGCGCCAGCCCCAGCGCACGGGTGCGCGCCTGGGCTAGAGCTTCTTCATAAGCCGCCAGAGCCGCTTCTGCTTTGTCGCGCAAGGCTTCCGCTTGCGCCAAATCGCCTTCCATTTGGTCAGCGCGCGCTGCCAAAGTCTTGGTGATGCGCGGCAAAACAACCACGGCCATCACCGCATAAAGCGTGACAAAACAAATCGCCAGCCAGAATAGCTGCGAGCCAAAACTGCTTGGATCAAGCTGTGGCATTGGCGGTCTCCTCGGACTTTTAGTTTACTTAACGGTCAAACTTGGGGTTTGTTGATTAAACAACAAACAGCAAGATAAGAGCGATAATCAGACCAAACAGGCCTGTGGCTTCGGCAAGGGCAAAGCCGAGCAGCAGGTTCGGGAACTGACCTTGGGCCGCACTTGGGTTGCGCAAGGCGCCTGCCAAATAATTACCAAAAATCGTACCAATTGAGATGCCCGCTCCTGCTAGAGCGATACATGCGATACCTGCGCCAATATATTTTGCTGCTTCTGCTTCCATGATCTTAGTCTCCATTTTGCCCGTAGGCGTAGTTAGATGGTTAATTTAGTCGTAAAGGTTCAAATTAGTGGTCCATATGAATGGCTTCGTTGAGATAAATACAGGTCAAAATAGTGAACACATAGGCCTGAAGCCCCGCGATCAATAATTCCAAACCGGTAAACGCCACCATTAAGGCAAAAGGCGCTATCGCCAACGGAATGAGGCCAGCCGAACTCAAGCCAACCACAAAGCCACCAAAGATTTTGAGCATCGTATGACCGGCCATCATATTGCCGAACAAACGAACCGACAGGCTAACTGGGCGTGTCAGATAAGAAATAACTTCAATCACCACCAAAAGCGGCAGCAAAACAACCGGAATGCCCGACGGCACAAAGAGCTTTAAAAAGCCAACGCCGTGGCGGGCAAAACCGACCAATGTCACCAATAAAAACACCGTCGCGGCCAGCGCGAAAGTGACAATCAAGTGACTGGTCACGGTAAAGCTATAAGGCAGCATGCCCAGCATGTTGCAAAATAAAATAAAGACGAAAAGAGAGAAGATGAAGGGGAAATATTTCATGCCTTCCGTGCCCACATTCTCTTTCACCATATTGGCGACGAAGCTGTAAGACATCTCGCCCATCAGTTGCAAGCGGCCAGGCACGATAGACGTGCGGCGCGAGGCAATTATTAAAAACATACTGGAAAGACCGATTGCCAATACCATCCATAGCGAGGCATTGGTAAAGGAGGTATCCACACCGGCAATTGTTGGAAGCTCGATAATCGGGTGCACTTCAAACTGGTGCATCGGATCGATGCCAGCGCCCCCATCTGCGTTACTTGTACCAGCCACGCTTTACTCCTCGTTCTCGCGGCGTTTCGCCGCTTCTGCTTGGTCCTGTTTGCGGCGCATTTCATTCACCGTCCGAACCGAATTCATCAAACCAGCGCCCATTCCAAGCACCAGAAAAACCAGCATCCAGATGGGTTTCGTGTCGAACACTTTATCCATCCACCAGCCGACAAAACCGCCGACCCCAATGCCCACCAATATTTCGACCAAAAGCCGATAGGCCAAGCCCAACATATTGGCATTTACCCGGGCTTGCGCCTCTGGTGGCACTTGCCCTTGCCGTCTAGCAGAGATTTTTTCTTCTAAAGCATCGAGCCGTTCGCGTTTGGGCATCGTATGTATCCTTTAGCGGGTTTGGGCCTTGCGGCTGAACCCCATGAAAACACCCCAAAAAACAAGGGTTTCCGCCATCCAGTTGAGGCGAACATAGTTTTAAACGCGGGGAATGTCAAGTGACCGACAATCCCTTAAGCTACTGAATTTGCTTCTTCTTTTTCTTCATCTGTGATTTTTTCGCCAGCCGAGTCGGCAAATTGCTCAGCCGTCGCCAAATCAACCGATAAAAGCTGGCTGACGCCGCGTTCTTGCATCGTTACCCCGAACAATCGGTCCATCCGCGCCATGGTCAGGGCGTGGTGGGTAATCAGCAAAAAGCGGGTGTCGGTTTGCTCGGAAATCTCTTTCACCAAATTGCAGAAACGCTCCACATTGGCGTCATCCAAAGGCGCGTCCACCTCATCCAACACGCAAATCGGCGATGGATTGGTCAAGAAGACGGCGAAAATAAGCGCCATCGCCGTCAAAGCCTGCTCGCCGCCCGAAAGCAGGGACATGACTTGCGGTTTTTTGCCAGGCGGATGGGCGATGATTTCAAGCCCCGCCTCTAACGGGTCATCGCTTTCGGTGAGGGTTAAATTGGCCGTGCCGCCGCCAAACAATTGCGTGAACAAGCGCTGGAAATGGCCGTTCACCGTTTCAAAAGCGGCCAGCAAACGTTGCCGTCCCTCGCGGTTTAACTGGCCGATGCCATGGCGCAATTTATGAATCGCCGAAGTCAGCTCTTCATGCTCGCCTGTCATCGTCGTGATTTGCGTTTGAATGTCTTCCGCTTCTTCTTCGGCGCGTAAATTCACCCCGCCCAGATTTTCCCGCTCGCGGCGCAATTTTTCGAGCTTATTTTCCATCGCTTCCACATTTGGAAAAGGTTTTTCGAC
>JABHDF010000052.1 GCA_018673175.1 Rhodobiaceae bacterium
GAGAACCGCTTTGGTTTCGAGGAAGTCCTCAAACCCATGCTCGCCCCATTCGCGGCCATTGCCAGACTGTTTGTAGCCGCCAAATGGCGCGGCCAAATCAGCGCCAGCGCCGTTCAAATGCACGTTACCGGTGCGCATTTTAGAGGCCACATCGGCTGCATGTTTAATGTCGCCAGACTGCACATAACCCGACAGGCCATAGACCGTGTCATTGGCAATCGCGATGGCTTCTTCTTCTGTCTCATATTTCAGAATAGACAGAACCGGGCCAAACACTTCTTCGCGCGCAATGGTCATATCATTGGTCACATTGGCGAAAATCGTCGGCTTAACATAATAGCCAGCGTTCAGACCATCGGGCTTGCCCAGACCGCCTGTCACCAATTCTGTGCCCTCATTAATGGCGGTTTCGATAAGCGTTTGAATTTTCTCAAACTGCATTTCGCTGACCACCGGACCGATGGTTGTATCTTCGCCATTGGGGTCGCCAACTTTCACTTGCTCGGCTGCCGCTTTGGCAATTTCCACCACTTCATCGTGGCGCGCCGCAGGCACCAACATACGGGTTGGCGCATTGCAAGACTGGCCCGAATTCATAAAGCAGCTTTGCACGCCTTGCGCGACCGCTTTGTTGAAATCGGCATCATCGAGAATAATATTGGCCGACTTGCCGCCCAATTCTTGTGCCACACGTTTCACCGTATCGGCCGAGGCTTTGGCCACCGCCACGCCAGCCCGCGTCGAGCCCGTGAAGGACATCATGTCGATATCTGGGTGACGCGACATAACTTCGCCCACCTCAATGCCATCGCCATTGACCAAATTGAACACGCCCGCAGGCACGCCTGCATCGTCGAGAATTTCAGCCCAAAGAGCGGCGTTTAAAGGCGCGACTTCAGATGGTTTCAAAACCATCGTGCACCCCGCCGCAATGGCGGGTGCCACTTTGCAAGCGATTTGGTTAATCGGCCAATTCCATGGCGTAATGAGACCGCAAACGCCAACCGGCTCTTTGCGAATCATCGTGTTGCCTTGCTGTTTCTCAAACGCATAGGTTTCAAGAATGCCGCGCACGGTCGTCAAATGAGCAATGCCCATCGCCGCTTGTGCCGCTTTGGAAAGCCACATGGGCGCCCCCATTTCAGCCGAAATGGTTTCCGCGACTTCATCCATACGCGCGCCATAGGCGGCAATAATCGCGTCGAGAAGCTCGAGGCGCTCTTGCACGCTGGTTTGCGAAAAGCTTGGGAAAGCGCGCTTGGCAGCGGCTACCGCTTTGTTCACGTCGTCTTTATTGCCCATCATAATCTGGCCAATAACTTGCTCATTTGCCGGATTGATCACGTCAAATGGTTTTGGATCACTTGGCTCTACCCAAGCGCCGTCGATATAAAATTTAAGACAATTTTCCATTGTTTCACTCCCTGTAAAATCCAACCGCTATGAAAGCAGATTTTAGCCTTGGGTCAAACGGAATCGTTCATTTTTCCGGCAAATATTGCCGCAGATTTTCAACATGGGTTTGTAAGTGGCGCGCCAAGCGCTGAGGCGGCAAATGCGCCTGCAATTCGGCAAAAGACAAAGGCGCGCCAACCACCATGGCCAGCTTAGTGCCCATGCGGCGGCGCACCTCATGAAAAATAAGCGCGACGCGCAAACTATAGCTCATGTGACTGGCGATTTGAAACAGCGCCGAGTTTTGCCCCTCAAAATGCACCGGCACGACCTGCGCTTCGGTTTTTCGAATGAGCTGACCAACCAGCGGCGCCCAGTCTATCTCCGTCGCTTTTCGGGCAAATAATTTCGGCGTTGTGGAAATCGTGCCCGATGGGAAAATAATCACCACGCCGCCCGCCTTCAAAAGCTCAAGGGCTAGGCGGCGAGACGCCAAATTGGTCTGCAAAGCTTCTGGCGTTTCGTCAAAATCGACGGGCAAAGCGCAAGCCGCAATCTCGGGCGCACGGCACAAAACATTATTGATGAGAATTTTAAAATCAGGGCGGATTTGCGAAACCAGCCAGCAAATCGCCAGCCCATCCAAAACCCCATAGGGATGATTGGCCACAATCACCAAAGGCCCTTTTGCTGGTATGGGCGCCCCCACGTCATGCACCTGCAGGTCGAGCTGAAGGCGCGGGATGACCTCGTTCCAAAACTGGCTCAGCGGCAGGTTTTGCGCCTGATAATCGTGATAAATGCGTTTTAACTTTGGCTGTCCACTGACCCATTCAATGGCTCGAATAAGCATCCGACGAGGCCAGGCATGTGCGGTGGACGCATAAGAAAAATTATCGATCTGCATACGAACTTGTGTGGCCTGTGCTGTTGCCAAATTAAAACAGGTTTAATTTATACACTCTGCGCCCGCGAGAAAAGCTTTGTTTTGTGTGGCGTGGTTTTTCTAGGTTCATATCAGCATTGCGTTAGAGGTTCGTTTCGACATGACGAGACAAGTGTCATGCAATGTGTCGGCGTTTCATGTCGTTGAAATTAGGCGGAGCTTCCTGTCATGGCCCCTCCCGTTCCGGCTAATTTGTGCAAAGGCCAGATACCTGGTCTTTGCACCCCTCCTCTTTAGCTTTCGAGCGCTTTTTGAATTTCGCAGACCAGCAACCAAATCCGGTCGCGCCCCCAGCCGGCATAGAGCTCTTTGCCCATCTCATCGAGCAAGCGATAGCTTGGCACGCCCCATAAATCAGACGCCATCATGCGCAGCCGATTTTCTTCGGCCCAGACTTCCCAATCTTTATTGTCGATAATTTTTTGCGCCTCGTTCCAATCGAGGGCCGCGCGCTCGCACACTTGGCGCATGCCATCGTCGCTGCCCGTGTCCACCCCGTGCGCCCAAGCAAGGTCGGTAAAGGCGTGCAGTAAATCGCCGCCCTTGTTTTGCTCATCGGCCCAAGAGAACAGCGAATAGACGCGCTTTACAGGCTCGCCAACGGGGTCGGCGATTTTACCAAAGGGCACCCCAATGCGGTCGGCTTCGCGTTTCGTGTCGCGCAAAATATAAAACCCTTTGCGTTTGGGCACAGGCAGATTGCGCATCACCATCGGCAAGACAGGGCGCACCTCTAGGTTGACCGGATAATGATTGGGCAGGTCTAACGTTTCAGCCATGGA
>JABHDF010000059.1 GCA_018673175.1 Rhodobiaceae bacterium
CAGAGCGAAGAAAATCAGTGCCAAAACAGCGCCGCCGGTGAGTTGCGCAAAAGCTAGCGGCAGCGTGGTGAACATAAGCCCTGTGCCCGCCGTGGGGTCGAGCGATTGGCCAAAGACGATAGAGAAAATGCCCAAACCTGCCAGCAAAGCAATGGCGGTATCGGCCAAGCCAATGATAATCGCGGCTTTGCCAATGTGGATGGATTTATCGAGATAGCCGCCATAGGTAATGAGAATGGCCGAGCCGACGCCGACCGAGAAAAACCCGTGGCCGACAGCAGACTGGATTACCTCTGGCGTGATTTTGCTGAAATCAGGGGTGAATAAATAGCGCGCCGCGGCCGCCATATCGCCAGCCAGAGCGCCGTAAAGCGCAATGCCCAAAAGCATGACAATCAGCGATGGCATGAGAATGAGATTGGCCCGCTCCAGCCCCGCCGATAAGTTGCGCACCAGCACAAGGCCGATGACGGCGAGAAATATCACTTGGTGGAAAATCATCTCGCCCGGCGAGGCCAGAAGATGGGTGAACATCGCGTCGGCGCTGGACGCGTCGAGACCCGAAATTTGCCCCGATAGGGCGCGCCATACATAAGAGCTGACCCAGCCCGCGATGACCGCGTAAAAGGTGATTAATATGAAAGAGGCCAAAACCCCAATGCCGCCAATGGCGCCCCAAGCGGGCGTGCGATTGTTTTCTTGAGCGATGATTTTAAAACTGGTGCTGGCGTCTGAATTACCTTTGCGGCCAATGATAATCTCGGCCGCCGCCACCGGAATGGCGATGGCAAAAATGGTCACAAGGTAGATAAACACAAAAGCCCCACCTCCTTGGGTGCCGGTCATATAGGGAAATTTCCAAATATTGCCAAGCCCAACGGCGGCGCCAATACAGGCCATCATAAAGCCGAAATTGCTGGTCCAAAAACTGGTGTTCTTTTGCATGTTTAACTCCGTCGTGGTTCGGCCTATTGGCAAGGCTCTTAGGATTAAGATTGGGGCTAAATATGCCAGATTCATTGCGGGAAATCAAAATTGCGTGCCGCTTGCCAAAGGGGGGAAGCTTCGCGCATGATGGCGGTTCGAAAATTGGAAAAAGATGAGACACCATGATGAACCAAACCATGACCGAAACGATCACATGGGATGCGCCCGCAGAATTTGTCACGCATAAAGCCAATCCGACCCCCGATAATGCCCAAGTTGGCTATTTGAAAGCGCGCGATGGCGCCTTATTGCGCAGCGCTGTGTTTACCCCCGAAAAACCACGCGGCACGATTGTGCTGATGACGGGCTATTCGGAATATATCGAGAAATATTTTGAAACCGTGTCGGATCTCATGGCGCTCGGCTATTGCGTGGTGCTGCCAGAGTGGCGCGGCCATGGTCTATCTGAGGGCGACGGCAAGGAGCCGACGCGCCTGCATTTGACCGATTTTGATATTAATTTGCGCGACCTAGAGGATCGCTGGGAGCGCTTGGTCGCGCCCATGCCGAAGCCGCATTTGGGGCTGGCGCATTCTATGGGCGGGCAAATTTCTTTGCGTGCGGCGCAAGCTCACCCAGAATGGTTTGCCGCTTTGGCGCAATGCGCGCCCATGCACGGCATTGCTTTGCCGACCGGCTTGGGCCTTGTCTTGCGTCTGGTGATGGGTCTGTATCGACTTGTGGGCAAAAGCGATAGCTGGAATCCGTTTCTTCCCCCGGGTGTGCATCCGGCCGATGCGAAAACCAATCGTGTGACCTATGATTTAAAACGCTTTCGCCGCGGCGAAAAACTATGCGTTCAAGAGCCTCGCTTGCAAGTGAATGGCGCCAGTCTGGGGTGGATGGGGGCCGCTTTTAAAGCCATGAAAGATAGCGAAAAACCCGCTTTTTTGAACACAATCACCACGCCGCTCTATATCGGCACGGCAGAGGAAGAGTTGCTGGTCGACAATGGGGCCCATGCGCATGTGTTGAAACATGTGGTCAATGGGCAGGGCGATTTTTACCCGAAAGCGCGCCATGAATTGATGATGGAAAAAAACGCGACGCGCAAAGCGTTTTTGAAAAACATCGAAGCGTTTTACCAAGCCCAGTCGAGCGTTTCGTAAAGCCAGCCTAAGCGGCCAGAATATCGAGCAGCTGCGCGTGCAGGGTTTTGTCGCCGCAGGCGATGGCTGTGCCGCCGTCATGCGCCGGGCCGCCTTGCCAATCGGTGAGGATGCCGCCAGCTTCTTCCACGATTTTAATCAGCGGCTGAATGTCGACTGGTTTTAACTCCTGCTCCATCACGATATCGACTTGGCCGAGCGCTAGCAGGGCGTAATTATAACAATCGCCGCCATAGCGGGTCAGCTGGGCTTGGGGGAACACGCGCGCCCATGCGGCTGCGCCGGGGGTGTTGGCAAATAAATCGGGCGACGTGGTGGCTAAAACCGCCGTCTCCAGGGCGGCGCAGGGGCGCGTCGACATTTGGCTTTGCGTGTCTTTATGGCGCAAATGGGCGCCTTGGCCTTGGGCGGCGAAAAACCGCTCTTGGGTGAACGGCTGGTCCATCAGGCCGAGAATAGGCGCGCCTTCAAAGTTGAGCCCAATGAGCGTGCCCCAGGTTGGCATGCCAGACATGAAAGCGCGGGTGCCATCTATCGGGTCGATAATCCACTGGAAATCATCTCCTGCTTGGCTGCCGAACTCTTCGCCTAGGATGGCGTGGCTTGGGTAATGGTTTTCAATCAGGGCGCGAATGGCGCTTTCGGCGTCGCGGTCGGCGGCGGTGACGGGGTCGAAACCGTCGGTCAATTTATTATCTACGGTTTCGAGATTGCGAAACAAAGGCAAACTGGCGCGCGCCGCCGCATCGGCCAATTGATGCGCGAAGGCCATCAGGTCCGTGAGTTTTTCGGTTTCTATTTCTGTGTCTGTCATGAGGCTTACTCCGCGGCCGATTGGCGAGGGCCCGAAATGGCGGCTGAAATTTGCGGCAAGGCTTGGGTCAGCGCGTGCAGCAGGGTGGCGATATCGGCGCGCAGAACGTCAAAGCCGCGATGCTTTTGCTGGCTGTCTTC
Source organism: Rhodobiaceae bacterium (assembly GCA_018673175.1). Classification (GTDB taxonomy): domain Bacteria; phylum Pseudomonadota; class Alphaproteobacteria; order RS24; family RS24; genus UBA8337. The sequence continues at coordinate 3,051 of JABHDF010000059.1, forward strand.
ATCCATATAAATGGCGCGGTTAATTTCGATTTGCAGCGCGTGGAGCCCGCGTGCGGGGGCGCCATATTGCTCGGTGATAAAGCCGCCAGCATAGGGTTTATTATAGCCGACGCGCCAGCCACGCGCGGTGAGAAAAGCACCCACCCAATCGCTTAAGCGCTCGTCGCAGGCGCGGCCGTGCCGATTGCCCAAGACGAAATCAATTTGGCTTTCGCTTTGGCCAGATTTTTTCGTCGCTTGCGAGGGCATGGAATGAGCGTCGAGCAAAATGGCCATGCCATGCGCCTGATGGGTTTCGCGCAAGGTTTGGCCCAGCTTCTCGTGGAACGGTTGATAGACGCTTTCAATGCGCTGCTGGGCTTCGGCGAAGGATAATTTATGGTCGTAAATCGGCGTGTTTTCCGCCACCAAACGCGGCACTGTGCCAAGGCCCGAATTGGCACGCAGCGATGGCTTGGGGATATAATCTGGCAATTTATCGGCGAACAACATGGGTTCTAATTCATCGGGCGCGCGGTTTAAATCGACATAGGCGCGCGGGTATCGTGCCGCCAAAAGGGCAATGCCTGCTGCGGGCGCATCGGCAAATAGCTCGGCGACGAACATATCTTCGGATTGCCGAATGGCGTGCGCATCGAGGCGCGAGGCGGCCAGAAAGGCGGGCGGGTAGTCGCATCCGCTATGTGGCGAGGTGATGAGAATAGGCGACGGCGCGCCTGCCACATCGCTCGACACATCGCCCAACACATCGCCCAACACATCGCCCGACACATCGCCTACCACGGTGGCAGCGGGAGAGAAAATATACGGGAGCGGTGCAGGCTTCGTCATGGCGAGGAGACTATCATAGCAGGCGCGCAAAGTCGCTTGATTTTCCGCCTCATTGCTGTAAATACAAACTCACCCTGTTTCGTGGTTATAGGGGCGATTAGCTCAGCGGGAGAGCACTACATTGACATTGTAGGGGTCACTGGTTCAATCCCAGTATCGCCCACCACCGAACTTTCAGAAAAAGAACTCTAAGCCTTTGTCTTCACAACGATAATAAAACTATAGATGACAGGGGTGTGAGGCAACCGCGAAATATCTCTTCCCCGATTTTTGGCCTTTAGACAGCTTTGTTGTGACCTGAGTGTGACCATTCCAACAGCCTGCTCTGCACCTGCTCTAACGCATCCCTGAAGTCAGCATTCGTATTCTGTATCTCGACCTTCGGCTTCCCAAACCCTCTATAAAGAAAAGCCTGAGCAGCTGTGCCGCGCACGCGGTCATCTCTTGCATTACGCATAAGGTCCACCAGCGTCTCAACAGCTTCCGTTGAATAGCTTCGAGCAAGAGCAGCAATATTTTGCTCGTCCTTTGGTCTGCCGCCAGCGTTACCGCTATAGCCCTTTAAAAAACGTCCTGATTTATCACGCATCTTGTATTACCTCTGAATTGAGGTCTAGTTTACTCTGATGAGCCAATCAAAGAGATCTCGGAAAGGCACGAGCAAGCTATGCACTATGTAAATTGTCAGTCCCAAAGAATGAAGGTATGTCGTGAAGTAATAAAAAATTACGGAGAACTTTTTGAAGTGCTTGGTAAAGACACGGATGTTGATGACAACCTCGCGGATAAACTTACCAAGTTTGTGAACGGTAATGACTTTCTTTCGAAGGAAATACGGTATGAGGAAGAAGTTGTAGATTTGGTCTGGCACTGGTTTTCAGAAATCAAATCGCAAAATCCTGACTTCAATCCAATGGAAGAAGGTGCATGACCCGCATACTAACCATCATCGCGCTTCTGTTTGCGACCCCTGCTTGGGCAAAGGATTTGGATACCTCAATTCAACTGAAATTAAGTGAAACGCGAATAGAGGCATCTTACCAATATGGAAATCGTTTGGTGGCGGAGCGTCTCGTCGGACTTTACTGTCGTGAGCAGTTTGGCAGAATCGGGCTTCTGCGGGAGGGGGCCTGTACAAAGATGCTTCCCGTAGAGGCTAACAGATGCATTGCAAGAGGATTGTGTAAATGACCCGCATCTTAACCATAATTGCGATTATGTTGGCGACGCCTGCGGCGGCTTTTTCGCCTGATAATGTGGTGATTTCTTGTCCTTCTGAAATAGGCGGACACGACGTTTATATTTATAAAAAATACATAATGTTCGGGACTGGTATCTCTTGGCCTTATAATGAGGACACAAGTCATTCAGTCAAAACTATGGTAGGCGACTACATTGGATGGTCGCTAGCCGTATTCGAGGAACAGGCGCAATTGAAGAAATTAGCCGACGGAAAAGGCGTTTTTAAAAGGCCAATCAGTAAGCTTAAAAAAAAGACATCAGTTAATTTTAAGTCATTTACTCGCTCTGTTAACTTTCAGTTTTTAAATGATGCCTTGGAGCTTGTTTCTGAAGCCACCGAGAAGGTCGATTGTAAGGATATTACACCGCGTTAGTTAAGAGGGGTGCTGACAAAACGTCCTGATTTATCACGAATCATATATTGCCTCTGTATTGAGATTCAGTTTACGATATTTTATTGCGAGAGAACAAACTTATGTTCGGAATCCCAGATTTTAAAAATTATGACGTTAAGCTTCTGCGCTTCATGCAACTTTACACGCTTTTGGGAGCGGGAGGTTTTGGCTGAGTTCATCTTTTTTACCCCAGCCTATTCTCACTAATTCTTGGAGCCCCAGATAACGGAGCAATTATGGGTGACATTTACGTTGCTTCGGTCTTCTTATCATTCGCGTTGTTGGCTCTTATTACGTTTTCAGAGCCTGCGAAGTATGCACCGATTGCAGGTTTCCAAGGCCTATATAAAGCTCTTTGGTGTGTCTTTTTAATTGTTCAGCTAACATTGGGAACAGCTTCTTTTTCAATTCATACAATCGTGTATTTCGTAATTATGCTTTCCTATGCTGTAGGGGATTATCTCGTTTTTTCTAAAGCCAAATGACCCGCACACTGACTTTATCGGGCTGTTGTTAGCAACGCCTGCGGAGATGCAGCTTCTTGCGCATACGCGGAACCGGTAATTGTCAGTATTGTCAGAAAACTGGCAGTAAATTTATTAAACATTTTAATTCCTCCCTAAAATACAAATATTAGATGTTTGAGGAAGTTCATGGCATGATTTTTTTCACATTGCGTATAGCTAGACCATGAATAAAAAATTTGAACAAATTTGATTTTTTATCTAGCCCATCGGACTTTTATCTAGCCCATCGGACTAAGTCATCCCAAACAGCGTTTATGGCGCATGTCTAAGGAATTTATAAACCAACGGAATAAATTTAAAAAAGGCGCCTCAAGGCGCCTTTTTCAATACTTTTTTGGCAAAAAATTACTTCTTTGGACCCCAAATAGGAAACATAATAAGCAATAGAATAGCTGCTTCGAACGCCATCATAACTGGCTCTGCTGGTACCAAAGAAAAGCTCGGCGGTGTGGTAGTCCCCCCCATATTTGAGACGAAACCGACCGACAAGGCAGACAGTTCTGTTCCTGATGCTTGCAGTTCAGCCAATCTGTGAGCCGTTCCTGACATATTGAAACTGTAAAATGCGTAAGTCATGTTTAAGTAAAACAGTGCGCCAAGGCCAAAGACTGA
>JABHDF010000067.1 GCA_018673175.1 Rhodobiaceae bacterium
AAGCCGGAAAGCGCTGAGTGGTTTTTAAGCGTCTTTTAAGGCGGCGCGTTCTGGCGCGGCTTTATAGACGCCCAAAATATCCATTTTAGAACAATAGAAATTCAGCTCTTCCAACGCCAAACGCACCGGCTCACTATCGGGATGGCCCTCGATATCGGCATAGAATTGCGTCGCCAAAAATCCGTTCGGCTGATAACTCTCGAGCTTGGTCATATTGACATTATTGGTCGCGAACCCACCCAAGGCTTTATACAAAGCCGATGGCGTATTGCGGACGCGGAAAATGAAACTGGTAATAATATCGCTGCTTGCCGCGTCAGCCGTATTCGGGTCGGCATCATCGGGCGTCGCCGACATCACCAAAAACCGCGTGGTATTGGTTTGGCTGTCTTCAATATTTTCGCGCAGCACATCGAGGCCATAAATCTCGCCTGCCAATTTAGAGGCAATGGCGCCATGAGTGGGCGTTTGGCTGGCGCTTAAATCGCGCGCGCTGCCGGCGGTATCGGCGGCCACTTGCGGGGTTAGGCCCAGCTCCGCAATAAGGTTGCGGCATTGGCCGAGCGCCATTTCATGGCTATGCACATGGGTTAAATCGCTCTCCTGGGTGCCGGGCAAAGCCAGCAAGCAATGGTTCACGCGCATGAAATGCTCGCCAATAATATACAAGTTGGAGCCGGGCAAAAGGCGATGAATATCTGCCACACGGCCCGCAACCGTGTTTTCTACTGGCATCATGGCCAAATCGGCCTCGCCTGATTTTAGCGCCGCGAAAGCATCGTCAAATGTGGCGCAAGGCAAAGGCTCCATGTCGCCATATTGGGTCTGGCAGGCAATGTGTGAATTGGCGCCCAGCTCTCCTTGGAATGCAATTTTTCCCATGCTCTAGTTTCCTTCTTTCAGCACGCGCGCGGCATGCACCAAGTCTTCCGGCGTATCGACGCCCACCGGCACCGTATCGACCACGGCCGCCGCAATCGACATGCCCGCTTCCAGCGCGCGCAATTGCTCGAGGCGCTCGCGCTGCTCTAAGGGCGATGGCGACAGCGTAACAAATTTTTCTAGCGCGTCGCGCGTATAGCCATAAATGCCAATGTGATGATACAGCGGACCTTCGCCGCTCGGCGCGGTGGCGCGCGTAAAGTAAAGCGCGCGGCCTCTGTCGGCTTGGGTCAGCGATAAAACGGCTTTCACGACATTGGGGTTATCGCGTTCTTCGGGCGAGGTAATCTCGGCCACCAGCGTCGACATATCGAAGCCTTCTAGGGTTGCCAAAGTGGTTTGCACCAAATGCGGGTCGAGTGTCGGCAAATCGCCTTGCAAATTGATAATCGCATCATGGCTGCCCGCGCTGTCAACTTGCTGCAAGGCGGCAAAAATTCGGTCGGAGCCCGATGGCAAATCCGGGTCGGTTAATACCGCCTCACCACCTGCGGTGACAACCGCATCGGCCACTTCTTGCTCGGCGGCGGCCACCACGACACGGCCACAATTGGCCGCCATCGCCCGGTGCCACACCTGCACAATCATCGGTAGCCCACAAATGTCTGCCAATGGCTTATTGGGCAAGCGGGTGGAGGCCATGCGAGCTGGAATTAGAACAATCGGGTTTTTAGCACTCATCTTACGTTCTCTCTCCCGCCCTCGCATGGGGCTGGGTTTGGCCAGTCGTTTAAACCGAGGTTTAGCGTATTGCATACCTCGCCTTCATTTCCTAATCTGTGCGACGCTACGCCGCAAGCCTAAACAAGCTGAAAAGCGTAAGCTGCGCGAAATTCAAGAGCGCAGTTTCGGCTTCGAGTGTGGTCGAAATTGTGGGAAAAAGACACCATGGAGAAAAATTATGGATAGTTTTGAGCTTAATAAAATCTTTGGTGCCGTGTTGTTTACCTTGCTGGTCTATCTTGGCGTGCAAAATCTAGGCGACATTTTGTTTCATGCCGAGCCAGCCAACCCGCAAGCCTATGTTGTGGAAGGCGTCGAAGAAGAAGGCGCGCCCAGCGCGGCCGTTGTTGCGGTTGTCGAAGTCTCTATTCAAGAATTACTGCAAACGGCTTCGATCGAAAAAGGTCAAAAAACAGCCAAAAAATGCCTTTCTTGCCATAATTTCGAAAACGGTGGCGCCAATAAAATCGGCCCAGCCCTCTACGGCGTCGTAGATCGCCCCATCGGCAAAGCCGCTGGCTTTAACTATTCCGGCACCCTGACAGATATGGGTGGCAATTGGGATTACGAAGCGCTTAACGGCTTTTTGCTGAACCCGAAAAAATATGCAGTCGGCACAAGCATGGCCTTCGCTGGTTTGCGCAAAGCCAATGACCGCGTCAATATCATCGCTTACTTGGATAGCTTGAAATAATCAGCCGTTCTAAGTTGCAAGACCTAACGCCGCGTGCAAGCAAGCTTGTTCGCGGCGTTTGTTTTTTTGCCCTTATCAAGACATACTCTCCTTCCCGCAGCCTCACGAAAAAGTCGGAGCCGACATGGTCTATTTCATCTGCAAGCTAAAAACCTTCTGTCTGGCACTGGCACTGCTCGGTGCGCCATCGCTAGCGCACGCCGATGAATGGCGCCATGGCCTGTCTTTATTTGGCGAGCCTGATTTGAAAAAAGGCTTCGCGCATTTTCCTTACGTGAACCCGAAAGCGCCCAAAGGCGGCGACGTTAAAATTGCTGCCATTGGCTCGTTTGATAATCTCAATGCTTACACCATCAAAGGCAATCCGGCCGAAGGCCTCGCCCTAATGCACGACACATTGATGACCGGATCGATGAATGAAGCGAGCGCCAATTATGGCCTGATCGCCGAAGCGGTAAAGCATCCCAGCGATTTTTCTTCCGTCAGTTTCAAACTGCGGCGCCAAGCACGCTTTTCCGATGGCAGCCCCATCACGGCAGAAGATGTCGCGTTTTCTTTGACCGCGCTGAAAAAAGCCAACCCATCGTTTCGCGCCTATTATAGCAACGTCGTGGGCTATGACATTGCCTCCCCGCATGAAATAACCTTCCGCTTTAGCCAGACGGGCAATCGCGAATTGCCGATGATTTTGGGCCAATTACCCATTTTGAAAAAAGCCTATTGGAACGCCAACCAACGCTCGCTGGCCAATACGACCCTCGAAATTCCGCCGGTCTCGGGCGCCTATAAAATCGCGGAACTGGATCCTGGGCGCGCCATTACCTATGCACGACGTGGCGATTATTGGGGCAAAGACCTCAATGTGAATATCGGCAAACATAATATCGGCCGCGTGAAATATGTTTATTTTGGCGATGACACCGTCGCCTTTGAGGCTTTAAAAGCCGGCGAGATTGATTATCGACGCGAGTTCTCCTCGCGTATTTGGGCCACAGGGTATGACACACCAGCGGTTCGTAACGGACAAAAAACCAAGGAAATCATCGCCCTAGAAAACCCTGCTGGCATGCAAGGTTTCGTTTTCAATCTCCGCCGCGAGCGCTTTGACGACATTCATGTGCGCGAAGCTTTGAACTGGGCTTATGATTTTGAATGGACCAAAAAGAATCTCTTTTATGGCCAATATGCGCGCACCGGATCGTTTTTTCAGGGCTCCGAATTGGCCGCCAGCGGCACCCCTTCTAGGGCTGAGGTAAAACTACTGGCCCCTTGGCGCGCCCAGCTGCCAGAAAAAACTTTTGGTCCGCTGTTTCAAAATCCGATTGCCGATGGATCGGGCAATATCCGCAAACATTTGCGAAAAGCCCGCGCTCTGCTGGAGAAAGCAGGATGGAAAATTGAAGATGGCAAACTGAAGAAAAACGGAAAGCCCTTTACCATCGAGTTTTTGCTGGTGCAGCCTGCCTTCGAGCGCATTGTAGCGCCCTATATTAAAAATCTGGCCAAACTGGGCATTGACGCGAAAATTCGCACGATTGACCCCACGCAATATCAAAACCGCGTTACCAACTACGACTATGATGCGATTGTGACCGGCTTTGGCCAATCGCTGTCACCGGGCAATGAGCAACGCAATTATTGGTCGGCCTCCGCCGCCAGCCAACCGGGGGGACGCAATTATATCGGCATTGAAAACCCGGCCGTGGATGCGCTGGTCGAAACCCTTATTTTTGCCAAATCGCGCGAGGCCCTAATTACCGCTACGCGTGCGCTCGACCGCGTGTTGATTTCCAATCATTATGTGATGCCGCAATGGCATTCGCCGCATGAACGTTTGGCCTATTGGCAGGGCCTCAAACGCCCCGACCCAATGCCAAAACACGGGCTTGGGTTTCCTACTTTATGGTGGAAAGAGGCACGTTAAAAACTTGCCGCATGTCGAACTCGTGACATACTTGAGCTTCAATTTAAATAACCTCTAACTCACTTTTGAGGGAGTTTCGCCACCCATGGGTGCTTATATTCTTCGCCGCTTGCTGCTGATGGTGCCGACGATTTTCGGCATTATGGCGATTAGCTTTGCCATTGTGCAATTTGCTCCTGGCGGGCCGGTAGAGCGCGTCATCGCCCAATTACAAGGCCATGATGTGGGCGCCACCTCGCGCTTTACCAGCGCGCAAGATGGCTCTGGCGCCATGCAAGGCGCGGCAGCGCAAAGCGCAGCGGGCAGCAAATATCGCGGCGCCCAAGGCCTCGACCCTGAATTTATCGCTGAGTTAGAAACCCAATTTGGCTTCGACAAACCAGCCCACGAACGGTTTTTCAAATTGGTCAAAGACTATGCCCGCTTCGATTTTGGCGAGAGCTATTACCGCGATATTCCGGTCCTTGATCTGATTAAAGAAAAGCTGCCCGTCTCCATCACACTTGGGCTTTGGGCAACTTTGCTGACGTATTTTATTTCCATTCCCTTGGGCATCGCCAAAGCACGGCGCGATGGCAGCGCTTTTGATGTTTGGACCTCTGGCGTGATTATTGTCGGCTATGCCATTCCAGGATTTTTATTCGCTGTCGTCCTCATCGTCTTATTTGCGGGCGGCTCATATTTCGACTGGTTTCCTTTACGCGGGCTGACGTCGGATAATTTCGACCAATTGAGCCTTACCGGAAAAGCACTGGATTATCTCTGGCATATCTTCCTGCCGGTCTTGGCGCTGTCCATCTCGGGTTTTGCGACCACGAGCTTGCTCACCAAAAACGCGTTCCTCGATGAGATACGAAAACAATATGTCGTCACCGCGCGCGCCAAAGGGTTAACCGAGGGCCGCGTTTTATATGGCCATGTATTTCGCAATGCCATGCTGATTGTGATTGCAGGGTTCCCCGGCGCTTTCATCGGTGCGTTTTTTACAGGATCGCTGCTTATCGAGACGATTTTCTCGCTCGATGGCCTTGGCCTTTTGTCTTACGAGAGCATCATCAACCGCGATTATCCGGTGGTCTTTGCCACGTTGTATATATTTGGCTTGGTCGGGCTGCTGGTCACCCTTATCTCCGACATCACCTATATGTGGGTCGACCCGCGCATTGATTTCTCGGCGCAAGGGGGCGGTTGATGGCTGTGTCTCCGCTCAATCAGCGCCGCTGGCGCAATTTTAAAGCCAATCGGCGGGGGTTTATCTCGCTATGGCTATTTGCTGGCCTATTTCTGGTAACGCTTTTTGCGGAGTTTCTGGCCAATGATAAGCCGCTGCTCATTCGCCATGAGGGCGCCTTTTATGCCCCAGTATTCATGAGTTATGCGGAAACCGAATTCGGCGGCGATTTTGCGACCGAAGCCGATTATCGCGATCCCTTCGTCATCGAGCTGATTGAAGAAAAAGGCGGTACGATACTCTGGCCGCCGCTGCGCTATAGCTATAACACCATCAACCTAGGCCTCGACCAGCCGGCGCCCGCACCGCCAAGCGCACAAAACTGGCTCGGCACAGATGACCAAGGCCGCGATGTGCTGGCGCGTCTGATTTATGGCTTTCGTATTTCGGTTCTCTTTGGCCTGATTTTGACACTGGCTTCCTCGGTCATTGGCATTGCAGCGGGGGCCGTGCAGGGCTATTTCGGCGGTTGGGTCGACTTGGGGTTGCAGCGTTTCATTGAAATATGGACGTCTGTGCCCACGCTTTATTTGCTGATTATTATTGCCGCCATCATCGAGCCCGGGTTTTGGATTTTGCTCGGCATCTTATTGTTATTCTCTTGGGTGTCTTTGGTCGGGGTTGTGCGCGCCGAGTTTTTGCGCGCCCGCAATTTAGAATATGTCGAAGCCGCGCGCGCGCTCGGCATTGGCAATGCCACCATCATGGCGCGCCATCTACTGCCCAATGCCATGGTCGCGACGCTCACTTTCATGCCGTTTATTTTAAATGCTTCCATCACCACGCTCACCTCGCTGGACTTTTTGGGCTTTGGCCTGCCGCCCGGCTCGCCGTCTTTGGGCGAATTATTGGCGCAAGGCAAAGCCAATTTGCAGGCCCCTTGGTTGGGGCTTTCCGGATTTTTCACCATTGCGATTATGCTGTCGCTGCTGATTTTCATCGGCGAGGCGGTGCGCGATGCTTTCGACCCTAGAAAAACGTTGGGCTAGAGTATGAGCGCTTTGATTTCCTTAAAAGATTTACGCGTCGGCTTCACTAGCGATGGCCGCGTGAGCCATGCCGTGAAAGGCATAAGCTTTGATATTCATGCGGGCGAAACCCTCGGCCTGGTGGGCGAGAGTGGTTCGGGAAAATCGGTCAGCGCGCTGTCGATTTTAAAACTACTGCCCTATCCAGCAGCCTTTCACGACGGTGGGCAAATCGTTTTTGAAGGCCAAGATTTATTAAGCCTTAGCGAACCAGCTTTGCGCGGCGTGCGCGGCTCTAAAATCTCGATGATTTTTCAAGAGCCCATGTCCTCGCTCAATCCGCTGCATTCGATTGAGAAACAAATCACCGAAGTTTTGGAGCTGCATCAAGGGTTAGCTCGCGCGGCTGCCAGCGCAGAGGCACTTCGTTTGCTCGAGCGCGTAGGCATTGCCGATGCCCAATCGCGCCTTGGCGCCCTACCGCATGAGCTATCGGGCGGCCAACGCCAGCGCGTGATGATTGCGATGGCACTGGCCAATAAGCCGCAATTGCTCATCGCCGATGAGCCGACCACGGCGTTGGATGTGACCATCCAAAAACAAATTCTCGACCTGTTGAAAGATCTGCAGCAAGAGACCGGCATGGCGATTTTGCTGATTACCCATGACCTTGGTATTGTGAAAAAAATGGCCGACCGCATCTGCGTAATGCAAAATGGCGAAATCGTAGAAGCTGGCGACAGCGCGGCGGTGTTCAAAAACCCGCAACATGCCTATACGAAAAAACTTATCGAGGCGGAGCCAAGCGGCTCGCCCATGCCAAGCCAAGCGAGCGATGAGCTGGTGCGCGCCGAGAGTTTACGCGTTTGGTTTCCGATGAAGCGTGGGTTTTTGCAACGTACCTATGACCACGTCCGGGCCGTGAACGATATCTCCTTTACCATCAAACGCGGCGAAACGCTTGGCGTTGTGGGCGAGAGTGGCTCTGGCAAAACCACGCTAGGGCGGGCTTTATTAGGCTTGCAAAAAGCCACGGGGGCCGCGTTTTTAGGCGACACAGATATTCTGGCGACCGACCGCATGACGCGTCGGGGTTTGCGAAAAAACATGCAGATTGTTTTCCAAGATCCCTATGGGGCGTTAAGCCCGCGGATGGCCGTGGGCGAAATTATCGCCGAGGGTCTCAAACTGCATCGACCGGAGTTGAGCAAAATCGAAGTCGCTGAGCGGGTGCGCGATATCCTGCTTGAGGTGGAGCTAGACCCGGATACGGCCGAGCGCTACCCGCATGAGTTTTCGGGCGGGCAACGCCAACGCATCGCCATTGCACGGGCTTTAATATTGGAGCCAGAGTTTCTAGTGCTCGACGAACCGACCAGCGCGCTGGACCGTTCGGTGCAAGCGCAGATCATCGACATGTTGCGCCGCCTGCAAAAGCAAAAAGGCCTGACCTATTTGTTCATCAGCCATGATTTGAAAGTGGTGCGCGCGCTCTCACATCAGGTGATGGTGATGCAAAATGGCGTCTGTGTGGAAACCGGAACGGCAAGCCAGATTTTCGATGCGCCGCGCGAGGCCTATACGAAAAACCTGCTCGCCGCCGCCCTCGATACGAATGTTTAGCCGAGACGCTTAATGGCCGTAATCGGCCCTTCGGTCTTGGCGATGCGGGCGCAAGCGGCGTCAAAATCTTCTTCGACCACCGACATGTGAAACGCATTGGCGTGCAACAGCGTGTTCGGCGCACTTAAAAAACCCACATGGCCTTTCCAAAACACGATATCGCCAACCTCGGCCTCGTCAACGCCCGTACCAAGACTGGCCTCTTGCATATCGCTATCGCGCGGGCAGGCAAGCCCACAGGCCATGAGCGCGGTTTGCACCAGCGCCGAACAGTCGAGCCCAATGCTCTCGCGCCCACCCCAAAAATAGGCCGCGCCAAGAAAACGCCGAGCCACCTCAATCGGCTGGCTGTCAAACGTCTCCATCGGTGCCATATGCGCGCGATGAATAAAGCCGCCGCCTGTCTCCTCAGACAGTGCCGCAAAGCGCCCCTCCAAGCCACAGACACGCAGCTGCGCGCCCAAGCAGACCCCCATGAGGGGGCGCGTTTTCATATCTGGCTCGCGGTAAATAAAACTTCGCAGCGCCGTCACCTTATGGGTGGGCGCCGTGGGGGGACTGGTTTTTTGCAAATCTTCGGCCAGCACATAGCCAACATAATCATCGTGATTGGCCTGCCCCCAAGCCCATCGGTCTTTCATCTCATAGACCCGAAAGCTCTCGCCGTAGAGCAATTGGCTATCCTGCAGGGCGCCATCGGCGGGCGAGCGACGCATGGCACTGACCGGCGCGATGAGTGTATAGTCTGCGCCCTCGACAAAGCGCGGCGCCGAAACTTCCGCTCGCAAATGCGCGCCCGCCAAATCATCGCGCCAGACGTTGAGGCGCGGATCTGGTTTGGGCTTACCCAAAACGCTGTTCCAAATAAGTATACACCGCGCGCAAGGCTTGCGCCTCGCCGCCAACCGGGCGGCCTGCGCGAGCGCGCAAACTCCACGCATAGACATCGCAATGCATCCACGTTTCCGATTGCTCGACAAAACGGGCCAAGAACAAAGCGGCCGTAATCGAGCCGCCCATGGGGGCCGAGCCAATATGGTTCACATCGCCGATTTGGCTATCGAGCCAGCCGTCATAGCCCGCCCAAAGCGGCATCCGCCACATCGGGTCATGGGCCTCAAGGGCGGCGTGTTGCATGGCCTCGGCAAGGCTATCATCATGGGTATAAAACGGCACCACCTCGGGGCCCATGGCCACGCGTGCCGCGCCTGTGAGGGTGGCAAAATCGATCAGCACGTCCGGCGTTTCGCTGTCAGCCTCGCATAGCATATCGGCCAAAACCAAACGCCCCTCGGCATCGGTATTGCCAATTTCGACGGCCAAACCTTTGCGGCTGGCCAGCACATCGCCGGGGCGAAAGGCATCGGGGCCAATGGCATTTTCCACCGCCCCAATCATCAGGCGTAAGCGGATGGGAAGCCCGGCATCCATCAAGGCATCGGCTAGCGCAATCGAAATGGCCGCGCCGCCCATGTCTTTTTTCATCAGGTCCATATAGGCGCCAGGCTTTAAATTCAGCCCGCCCGTATCAAAACAAACACCTTTGCCGACCAGCGTCACTTTGGGCGCGTCTGGCTTGCCCCAAGTTAAATCCAACAAGCGCGGCGCTTCCACAGCCGCGCGCCCGACAGCATGAATCATCGGGTAATTTTGCACCAATAAATCATCGCCCGAGATGACAGTGAGCTCGGCCTTATGGCGCTTGGCCAGCGCTTGCATCACCTGCTCTAGCGCTTCGGGTCCCATATCGGCAGCCGGTGTATTGATCAGGTGGCGGGTCGAATAGACCGCGCGGTTTAACCGCTCGACGCGGGCGCAATCACATGTTTTTGGCAAAACCAAACGCGGCCACTCAGTGTCACGTGGCTTGGCTTTATAGGCGTCATAACGATAGCACCCCATCGCCCAAGCCAAAGGCGCCATATCTTGCACGGCCTTTGGCGCGCTATCCTCAAGGCGATAAGCACCTTCGGGTAATTGAGCCGGCAAGCTCGCCAAAGCGAAAGCATCGGGCTTGGCACCCAGCCCCAAAAGCACAGCCTCTAAATCACCGGCTGAATTGGGCAATAGCAAAACCTCGCCCGCGGCAGCGGCAAAATGCGTGGTGTCCATCCAAGTCAGATGCGGGCCCACCAAGGTCTCGCGCCAGCTCGCCAAAGCTTTCGGCGTCAGCGCCCGAATAAGACACGCGGGCTTGCCTTTATCTTGCAGATAAATAGGACCCGGCTCGGCAGGAAAAACGTCGCTTATCGAAGATAGAAGAGCGGATGGCATGACAATAACCTTTGGCAAAACTCAAAAAACAGAATGAGCCCTTACTCTATCACGCGCTTAACGCGCGGTCATCGCGTAATCAATTACCAATTCTGTGCCGTTCACATAAGACGAGGCATCGGAGGCGAGATAAACAATGCCATTGGCAATATCTTCCGGCTGACCTGGTTTGCCATTTGGCATGCCTGCGGCGGCCACGAGATCGATATTCACGCGGTTGCCACCGGGCGTCATCATGTCTGGGTTGTCTTTGGCAATGCCCGAGATTTCGCGCGACCAAATATCCGTATCGATAATGCCCGGATGCACGCTATTGCACCGAATGGCATGGCCATTGTCGGCGCATTCATTGGCAATGGCTTTGGAAAACAGACGAACGCCGCCCTTCGATGCCGAATACCCCGCCAGACCCGAAGCCCCAATGAGCCCCGCAATAGACGAGATGTTAATGATGCTCGAAGGCCCACTGGTGGCCATCAGCGGAATGCTGTGTTTGCAACCCAAAAATACACCATCCAGATTAATCGCATTTTGACGCTGCCAATCCTCGAGGCTCATCTCTGTAACTGGCACGCCGATAGCAATGCCCGCATTATTGACCAGCACATGCAGCTGGCCTTCGTGTTGGCGAATGCTTTCGATGAGCTCTTGCCAGACGTCTTCTTGCGACACGTCTTGCGCGAGGCTGCGGGCTTGCCCGCCCGCGTCTTTAATCATCTGCGCGGTTTGTTCCACCCCGCTGACATCAATATCGGTGACGATAAGCTTGGCACCTGCCGCGGCCAAAGCCACCGCACAAGAGCGTCCAATACCCGTGGCTGCGCCGGTAACCAGCGCTACTTTTCCGCTACAATCTTGGCTCATTTGGCGCGCGCAATCACAGTCATTTTTGTGTAGCCCTTAACAAAAGACGACACATTGCGTTCTGGCTCGCCAACCACTTCGATTTTCGAGAAGCGTTTGAGCATTTCATCCCACAGGATTTGCAACTGCAATTCGGCCAGACGGTTGCCAAAGCAACGGTGAATGCCAAAGCCGAAGGAAATATGATTGCGAGCGTTTTCGCGATCAAAAATCAAATCATCCGGGTTTTCAAATTTGCGCTCATCGCGATTGCCCGCGACATACCACATAGCGACTTTGTCGCCTTTTTTGATGGTTTCCCCGTGCATTTCGACATCTTCGAGAGCCGTGCGGCGCATATAGGCCAGCGGCGTTTGCCAGCGGATAACCTCGGCGACTGTGTTGGGGATGAGGTCACGGTTGGCTTTTACTTTTTCCCATTCAGCCGGGAACAAGCTGGAGCCATAAACCGAAGCGGTCATGGAATTGCGGGTCGTATCATTGCCGCCCACAATCAGCAAAATCAAATTGCCGAGATATTCCATCGTGTCCATGTCTTTAGTTTCTTCGCCATTGGCCAGCATGGTAATCAGGTCATTGCCATCTTTGCCTTGGCGTTCTTGCCATAGTCCCATGAAATATTGCACGCATTCCATCAGTTCTGCGCGGCGCTGGTCTTCGCTCTCCACGATGCCCGTTTCTGGGCCAGCCGTGGCAACGTCGGACCAACGGGTCAATTTGCGGCGCTCTTCAAATGGGAAGTCGAACAAAGTAGCCAACATCATGGTGGTCAGTTCGATGGAGACAACGTCGACCCAATCAAATTCTTCGTCGATAGGCACCGCATCCAGAACATATTGCGTGCGCTCGCGAATGAGTTTCGACATTTCTGCCAAACTCATCGGCGCCATAATGGGGGCCACGGTTTTGCGCTGCACATCATGTTTTGGCTGGTCCATCGCAATGAACATCGGTAGCTCAAAATCTTCAGATGGATCGGGCAGAACAATCGCAGGCTCGGAAGAGAAGCGTTTGTGATCTGTATCAATCGCCATAATGTCTTCATAGCGGGTTACCGACCAATAGCCGCCAATATCGGGCGCATCATTGGTGCGGTCTTCCGATTGCCAACCCGCGGGGCAATAATGCAAAGGGGCTTCATTGCGCAAGCGATCAAAAATTGGCCAGAACTCTTCTTTTGGCCAAAGCAGCGCATTCGACGGATCTAGATCCTTTAAGGCTGTGCTATAGGCAAAATCTTCGCCCGGGCGCATGTCTTGTTTGATAGCTTCGCTCATGAGTTTTCTCCCAAAATCTTGTCTAATTGAGCGCCCTTTCAAAAAGTGACGCCTGCGTCATAAATTGTAGTCAGAAGCTCTCGCGAGCTGCAAGCTTTTTTCGATCAAATTATGTTTTTTTTGTGCCTTCGGATGGCTCGCTACGATTGCGCTTGCGCTAGGCGGTAGCGAAATCTAAAGTCAAAAAAATGCACAGGGGTCCGGTGTGCGCAAAAATCTACTCGCAAGCTCCGGTGAGACGATACCCTTTGTACCTGTTTACGGATTATGCCGCTGCAGGGAGTGCCGGATTTATCTCCGCCTTTCTCGCACGTGTCATCGTCTTCGTGAGCGCCCCAAAATGGGCTCACGCTGTTTTAAAAGAGAGAGCTTTCGTATATGTCATCCGCTAAAAAACCGAGTTTCACCAGCGAACAAGCCCGCGTCGATGACGCCTCCATTGCGCCTTTGCCCAATAGCGAGAAAATCTACGTCACCGGCTCGCGGCCCGACATTCGCGTGCCGATGCGCAAAATTAGCCAAGATGACACGCCGACCGATATGGCGCTTTCGGGACAATCAAGCGAAGAAAACCCGCCAATTTTTGTCTATGACACATCGGGCCCCTATTCCGACCCTGCCCTCAAAATTGATATTCGCGACGGCCTGGCGCCCATGCGCGAAGCTTGGATTGACGAGCGCGACGATACGCAAGAGCTGGAAGGGCCGACCTCGGACTATGGCCAAGCCCGTTTGACGGACGAGAAATTGCAAGCCCTGCGATTTAATTTGCAGCGCACGCCCAAGCGCGCCAAGGCAGGCAAAAATGTGACGCAAATGCATTATGCGCGTGCCGGCATCATCACCCCAGAGATGGAATATGTGGCCTTGCGCGAAAATCAAAATCGCGCCGCTTACCTAGAAAGCCTAGAGGCCACAGGCGAGCGCGGCAAGCGGATGAGCGAGATGATGCTCGCCCAACATGAAGGCGAAAGTTTTGGTGCCAATCTGCCGCTAGAAATTACGCCCGAGTTTGTGCGCGAGGAAATTGCGCGTGGACGCGCCATTATTCCGGCCAATATCAACCACCCCGAAATTGAACCGATGATTATCGGCCGCAATTTTCTGGTCAAAATTAACGGCAATATTGGCAATTCGGCCGTCTCCAGCTCGATCGGGGAAGAAGTTGATAAAATGACGTGGGGCATTCGCTGGGGAGCCGATACGATTATGGATCTGTCGACCGGCAAACATATTCATGAAACGCGCGAATGGATTTTGCGCAATAGCCCTGTGCCTATTGGCACGGTGCCAATTTATCAAGCGCTCGAAAAAGTCGATGGCAAGGCCGAAGAGCTGACGTGGGAAATGTTTCGCGACACGCTCATCGAACAAGCCGAGCAAGGGGTTGATTATTTCACCATTCATGCCGGCGTATTGCTGGAATATGTGCCCCTGACCGCCAATCGCCTGACCGGTATTGTGTCTCGCGGCGGCTCGATTATGGCCAAATGGTGCTTGGCGCATCACAAGGAAAATTTTCTCTATACGCATTTCGCCGATATTTGCGAGATTATGAAAGCCTATGATGTTTCGTTCTCGCTGGGCGATGGCTTGCGCCCTGGCTCGGTTTGGGATGCCAATGATGCGGCCCAATTGGGCGAGCTGAAAACATTGGGCGAGCTGACCCAAATCGCGTGGCAACATGACGTGCAAGTGATGATTGAAGGCCCCGGCCATGTGCCGATGCAGCTCATCAAAGAGAATATGGACAAGCAGCTCGAGTGGTGTGATGAAGCCCCATTTTATACGCTGGGGCCGCTGACCACCGATATTGCGCCGGGCTATGACCATATCACCTCGGCCATTGGCGCCGCGCAAATTGGTTGGTATGGCACGGCTATGCTTTGCTATGTGACGCCCAAAGAACATTTGGGCCTGCCCAATAAGCAAGATGTAAAAGACGGCATCATCACCTATAAGTTGGCCGCCCATGCCGCCGATTTGGCCAAAGGACACCCCGGCGCGCAGATACGCGATAATGCTTTATCCAAAGCGCGTTTCGAGTTTCGGTGGGACGACCAATTTAATTTGGCGCTCGACCCCGACACGGCGCGCAGCTACCACGATGAAACCCTGCCCAAGCAATCGATGAAAGTGGCGCATTTTTGTTCGATGTGTGGGCCGCATTTCTGCTCGATGAAAATCACCCAAGACGTGCGCGAATATGCAGCCAAGCTGAACATGAAACCCGAGGACGCCCTGGAGGCGGGCATGCAAGCTAAGTCGACCGAATTTCGCGTCGGCGGCGCGCAAGTCTATAAAAAAGTCTAGCTACTTCCAGCCGCGTGGGTTTTCGGCCATCGCCTGATTGCGCGCATCCAGTGCGGCTTTCAGGCGCGCCGCCACTTGGGGATGACGCATCGAGATATCATACGACTCGTCGGGGTCGGATTTTAAATCATGTAGCCACGGGCCTCGTTTGGGCCATAGCGGAATCGACACCGGGTCGGTGGCATAGATAACCGGTTTGGCATCGCGGTATTTATATTTGGCATCTCGAACCGCCATCAGCGTGCCCGCACCATAATAATAAACGACGTCATGTGGCGAGGCACCGCCGCGCAAGGCGCTGGCTATATTGCGCCCATCTAACAAGCGGTCGGTCGGCGCGGGCAGGTTTAATTCGGCCATAATGGTGGGTAATAAATCCGTACCCATGGCCAAAGCTGGCGAGCGACGCGGCGCCAATTGCGCGGGCCAATGGGCAAGGAACGGCACATGCACGCCGCCCTCAAAACTTTGCCCTTTGCGGCCCCGACCAATGCCTTTTCCCTGCCACCAAGGGCCATTGTCGCTGGTGATAATGAGCAACGTATTGTCTAACGTGCCGCGTTTTTTCAAAGCGGCCACCACACGGCCTACCGTATCATCCAACCCTTGCACCACATCGCCATAGAGGCCGGCATCGGAGCGGCCATGCTCGTGCGCGGCGGCGTGCAAAGGCACGTGCGGAAAATTATGCGCGAGGTATAAAAACATCGGCTGGTTTTTTGGCGCCGCAGCAATAAAGGTTTCGGATTTTTCGGCATAAAGCCTGTTCAACTGCGTTTGATCAACCGGCGCCGCCACGGCGATGGTTTCGCCTTTGGCAGGTGTCCCCTCAACCAAATGAAACGGGGTCATATCATTGGAATGGTAAGTGCCAAAAAACCGCTCGAAACCAAATTCGGTCGGGATGGATTTGTCATGGTCGCCCATATGCCATTTGCCGACCATGGCGGTATGATAGCCGCTGGCTTTTAAAACATCGGACAGAATAATTTCTTCGCGCGGTAAGCGCACAGGATTGCCAAACAGTCGATTGATGCGATCGACAAAATGACCGTTCGGGAACGGCACGGCGGTAAGCAAATTGCGCGAGGGCAAACGCCCCGTCAGCATGGCCGCGCGCGAGGGCGAACACACGGGCGCGGGCGCATAATAATTTTCCAACACCACCGCTTTTTTCGCCAGCGCATCCATATGCGGCGTGGCAATCATTTGGTTGCCCATAAAGCCGACATCGCCATGCCCCAAATCGTCAAACAATATAATGACGACATCGGGAGCGTTTTTGGGTTTTGCAGCGCCCGCGAGGGTTTGCAAATAGACCTGTTTGGAGGCCATATGCGAGGCGTCATCGCGCTGCTCATAAGTGGCAAGTTTAACCACCACATAAAGCCCAAAAGCCACCACCGCGCCGACCGGTAAAGCCAGCAGCAAAGCGATCAGACGGGTCGCTCTTTTAAGGCGTGCGAGCATTTATCCCCTAAACCCCGAGGTTCACTTCGAGGTGCGAAATGGCGTTGACGAAATTATTCGGCGCATGCGCCTGCTTCCCCGTCCACTCGATGTTGGGATAGCGATCGAGAATACGCGCATAGGCGGTCTCAAGCTGCATATTGGCAATGCGCTGGCCGAGGCACACATGCGCGCCCGTGCCAAAAGCCAAATGCTCATTCGCATTGGCGCGATGAATATCCATTTTATCGGGCTCCGCAAACACCTCTGGGTCACGATTGGCAGCGCCATAATACATGACGACTTTTTCGCCCTTGGTGATTTTTTGGCCCGAAAGCTCGGCGTCGGCTTGCGCGGTACGACGCATATACATAACTGGCGAAACCAGGCGTAACGCCTCGGGCACCATTTGCGGAATAAGGCTCGGCTCGTCGATGAGCATTTGCTTTTGATCTTTAAATTGGCTCAGCAACCGCATCGTGCCCGACAGGCTATTGCGGGTTGTGTCATTGCCAGCAAAAATAATCAGCAACCAAGAGCCATCCAAATAAGACTGGTCCATCGGCTCGCCATCTAGCTCGGTAGTGGCAATCACGGTGAGCAAATCATCGCGGGGGTTTTTGCGCCGGTCGAGCAAGACTTTTTGTCCATAGCGGAACATCTGACGAATGTTCCAAAGAAATTTGGCAATGAACCAAGGCGAAACTTTGGCCTCTGGGTCGCCCACAATATAGGTGGCGTTTTCTAGATAATGCATCCAGCGCACAATGCTCGGACGATCTTTTTCGTCAATGCCCAGCATTTCGCACAAAGTATACATCGGCAACCATTCCGAGAAATTGGTAACCATATCGACCTTGCCGTCGTTTTTCTTGGCAATGGCTTCCATATTATCGAGCAAGCGGTCGACTTCGGTCTCGACGCGCGATTGCAATTTACCGATATAATCTGGCGTGAAAAACGGGCGGTGCGCCATGCGCAACGGAATGTGCCACGGCTGGTCCAAATTAATCATCGAGTTTAAAGCCGCGCCCGAAAGCCGTTTTGGGCCGCCGCCTTTGGCGCTATAGCCCATTAAAATACCGCCTGCGCCAGACGAGAATGTTTTGGCGTCGAGGTCACATTTTTTAACGTCTTCATAGCGCGTCAAAGCCCAATAGCCCGCGACATCGGTAGAGGCAGGTGGCTGCCACCAGCTTACCGGCGCTTTTTCGCGCAATGTATGGAAATAATCATAAGGCTGGCCATGATCGCGAAACATCGTCATGTCCATCAGGTCAAAACCTTTCGGCGTCTCATAAGCAATATGAGGCGGGCGATAGCTATTGTCTTCCGGTTGAATGGTTTCCGATAAAATTTGCATTTGGCAACTCCTTGGCACGTCAACTTTGACACGGAGTATAAGCAGAGCAGACAAGCCATCAAGGGGAAAGCGCAAACAGGCGGCAATAAATCACCCATGCCAAGGCGTTGCATACCGCGGCGAGCATGTTAATCTCGGCGCAAAGTTAAATCGGGAGAGAAAAATGTTATCAGTTGTGGTTACCGGAGCGTCGTCTGGGATTGGTCGTCAAATTTCAAAAACATTGGTGGAGAACGGCTATCGCGTTTTTGGCTCGGTTCGCAATAAAGCCGATGGCAAGGCCGTGGCTTCCGAAATTGGCGAGAATTTCTCCCCGCTGGTATTTGATGTCACCAGCGAAAAAGACGTGCAGGCGGCGGCCAAGCAAGTGGAAGCCGAATTGAACGGCGAGAAACTCGCAGGGCTCATTAACAATGCGGGCATTGCTGTTTTTGGCGCCATTCAAAACCTCAGCGCGGAAGAGTTTCGCTATCAGTTTGACGTCAACCTCATGGGTGTTTTCCATTGCACCCAAGCCTTCATGGGACTGCTCGGCGCCGACACAGAGCGCACAGGCGCGCCCGGCAAAATTATCAATATTAGCTCCGTCTCGGGCGAAGCAGGCATGCCTTTCATGGGCGCCTATAATATGAGTAAGTTTGGGCTTGAGGGGTTTTCTGAAGCGCTGCGCCGCGAGCTGATGCTGTTTGGCATTGATGTCGTCATCATCGCGCCAGGCCCCGTGAAAACCGCCATTTGGGGCAAAGTCGACAAAGGCCCGATGTTGGCGCGCTATGATAATTCGCCGTATCGCAAAGCCATCGCAAGAGTTGTTGGCTTTACCGAAGGCATGGAAAGAGCTGGCTGCGAGCCGGATGTGATTTCCCAGCGCGCGCTGAATATCTTGACCAGCGCCAAGCCGAAAACACGCTATCGCATTGATGTACAGTCCGGGCAGAACCGTTTTCTGGCAATGCTGCCAAAACGGCTGGCAGATAAGATGATTGCGAAGCAGATGGGGCTTGTGCGCAAATAGAACGCGCGAAGCGTGCCGCAGAGTTCATAATTTTGGGGGTTTCGCTTGGGCCAACTTCGGGGCTTTGCCCCTAAGCTGGCGCGCTAAAGTTGCCTTTGGCAACCTAGCCCTGTTAGCGCGGAGAGGGAGGGATTCGAACCCCCGGAACGCGTAAACGCTCAACGGTTTTCGAGACCGCCCCATTCAACCACTCTGGCACCTCTCCTGCACCACACATAGCCAAAACACAATCGCGCTCCGGCTCGGTTGGCCATCTTTTAAACTATTTTTTCCAGAGGTGCAAAGCACAAGCTGAGATTTTTTATGCCATTTTTTTGCCAGAGCCCCCCGAAGCAATTGCACGATACTTCGCCAAGGCTTACCCTTCCCTTTCAATAGGAGAAACCCATGCAAGATTTTAAAGATAAAGTCGCCGTCATCACCGGTGCCGCCAATGGCATTGGACTGGATATCGCCAAAGCCCTCATCCGCCAAGGCTGCCATGTCGTCGTCTCCGATATTCACCTGCAAGACGCCCAAGCCCGCGCCGACCAACTCGGGGCCATGCCCGATGCCACAGCCAGCGCCATTGCCATCGCTTGCGATGTGACCGACGTGGCCCAAATCAACGCGCTCGCCGACAAGGCTTGGGCGCATTTTGGCCACGTCGATGCTCTGTTTAATAATGCGGGCGTTGGCGGTGGCATGACCCCTGCGGTGAAAACCAAAGAGGCCGATTTGCGTTGGGTCTTCGAAGTTAATTTCTTCGGCAATTGGAACACCTGCATGGAGTTCACCCGCCGCTTTAGCGAACAAGGCACGCCTGCCCATATTTGCAATACCGCCTCGGAAAACTCGATCGGTTGGCCCGCGCCTTATATGGCTGGCTATAATGCCACCAAGGCTGCCGTCTTGGGCTATACGGGCATGCTGCGGATGGAATTACCCGAGGCTATTTCTATCTCTTTATTATGCCCTGGCTGGACGCAAACCGAGATTGCCAATTCTGGCGCCTTGCGCCCTGAGACCTATGGCGGCCCCAAGCCGGTGCGCGACACCACCCCCATCGAAGGTGACGTCACCCCTTACGCGGTGGAGACCGTGGGCGCCCATACCATCGAGCAAATTAAACAAGGCGCGTTTTATATCTTCCCGCATTACGCGGCGCGCCATTTGGCCGAAGAACGCAACGATGAGATTAGCGCGGCCTTTGATGCGCAACAGACCGATGTCGACGATTGGCAATCGCATGACACGCGCACCTATTTCAATCGGATGATAGCCGCGGCCCAGGCCAAAAAAGGTAGCTAGCCGTCAGATTTAGCGTTTCTCTTTTCAGCCAAGCGGCGCTCGATAGAGCGAATCCAGCGGAAGGCGTCGCGAGCCGTGTCGTCATCGTCGCCAGCTTTTCGAAAGGCTTTGATGGCGGCGTCATATTTTTCGGTCCGAACCCGCGCAATGCCCAGCAATAACCAGGTGTCGGCGGGTTTTTCCAATTGGCCTTTTTCCAACGCTTTTTCTAAAGCGGCTTCGGCTTTGGCCCATTGTTCGTCTTGTAAATGGCTCTGCGCCAATTGCTCGTAGAACTTGCCTTTATCCGATTTTTTCGCGGCCTTGGTTAGCGGCGCCATCGGAAGTCGCGGCTTGCGCGGTTTGGGTTATCGTTCCCAGAGATTGCGCCTGGGCGGGCGAAGCCAAACCCAATAGGAGAAAGCTGGCTACCCAATATTTCGCTAAATTTGTCATTGTCTTTGCCTTTTAGTCTAGCTCGTTAAAACCCTGGTATCATGAACCAGCGGTATCTCACCATGCGCCTTGCCATATCGCAAACGCAATTGACGACCGCAAGGCGTGTTTTGCCTAGTCAACATCGAGCGATATCTCGAAACAAGCGAACAGAGGGTGAGAAAACGGTTCATGGGTGATTATCATTCAACTCTTTTCTTTTACCCTGCTTTATTTGAGCCCGCCAAGCAAGATGCAATATCGCCGGCAAATCCAGCCTAAGCGTCAGCCAAAGCCTCTGACTTGTTTTCTAGGCAGCGCAGGTTAAGTTGCAAGGGACACGAGTTTGGCAAAAGGAGAGCCCCATGAAAGCGCTAGTTGTTTCCGATCTATTGGACGATTTTGCCGGATGCGCCGTGCAAGACATCGCACCTCCCAAGGCCGGCGCAGGCCAAGTGGTGGTGCGCCTACGCGCCGCCGCTTTAGGCTTTCCCGATTTATTAATGACCCATGGCGGCTATCAACATAAACCCGCTCTGCCCTTTACCCCGGGCATGGAAGGCGCGGGCGAAATTATAGAGCTTGGCGAGGGCGTGAGCGATTGGGCCCTTGGCGAGCGCGTGGTGGTGGGTGGCCTTGGCACCATGGCGCAAGCCATGGTGGTGGCGACATCTGTTTTACGAAAAATCCCCGACAATCTAGATTTTTACACCGCTGCCGCCACCGGCTCGGCCTATTTGACGGCCTATGTGTCTTTGGCGCGGCGCGCTTATTTGCAAAGCGGCGAATGGCTTCTCGTGCATGGCGCGGCTGGCGGCGTGGGGCTGGCGGCTGTCGATTTGGCCAAACATATGGGCGCCAAAGTTATCGCCACCGCCTCCTCGGCCGAAAAGCTAGCCATCGTGCAAGATAAATATGCCCCCGATGCGGCCTTAAATATCAACGATGGATTTCGCACCCAAGTAAAACAGATAACCGGGGGCGGCGCCGATGTGATTTACGATCCCGTGGGCGGCGATGTGTTCGATGAAAGCGTGCGCTGCATTGCTTGGGGCGGCCGCTTGCTGGTGGTCGGCTTTGCCTCGGGCCGCATCCCCGATATTTCCGTCAATATGCCTTTGATCAAAGGCTTCTCGGTGGTCGGCGTCAGGGCCGGTGAATTTGGCCGGCGCGACCCCCAGAAGGGCCGCGAAAACCAAGAAGCAATTTGGAAGCTGGCCAGCGAAGGCAAAATTACCCCGCATGTGCATGCCACGCTAGCGCTCGAGCAATGGCGCGAGGCGTTCCGTCAGATGCAAGACCGCGAAGTGGTAGGGCGCATTATCATCGACCCATCTTTATAAGCCCGTCGCTAAAATTTAGCCTAAAGCCCGAGCAATTGAGTGACGATATGTTGCGCCGCTTCTTGCGCGCTCATTTGGGTGGTGTTGACCCGAATATCTGGATTCAGCGGCGGCTCGTAAGGACTGTCGATACCGGTGAAGTTTTTCAACTCGCCTGCGCGGGCCTTTTTATACAAGCCTTTGACATCTCGTTCTTCGACCACCTCTAGCGGCGTATCGACAAAAATCTCGATAAATTCGCCCTCGGGCAGCATCTCGCGCACCATATCGCGCTCGGCTCTAAACGGCGAAATAAAGGCGCTGAGAACAATCAGCCCCGCATCGACCATGAGTTTGGAAACCTCGCCAATGCGGCGGATGTTTTCCACCCGGTCGGCATCGGTAAAGCCCAAGTCTTTGTTCAAACCGTGGCGCACATTGTCGCCATCCAATAAGAACGTATGGCGGTTCATCGTGTGCAGAAGTTTTTCCAACTCATTGGCGATCGTCGATTTGCCCGAGCCCGATAGACCGGTAAACCAAAGCAACAACGGCTTTTGGTTTTTCAATTGCGCGTGCGCATCGCGGTCGATATCGGTGGCCTGCCAATGAATATTATCGGCACGGCGCAAACTGAAATGCAAAAGCCCTGCCGCGACCGTGGCGTTGGACATTTTATCAATCAGGACAAAACTACCCAGCGCACGGTTTTCGGCATAGGGCGCGAAGCTGATTTTTTGCGTTGTGGCAATTTCCACCACGCCGATAGCATTGAGCTCCAACGTCTTGGTTGCCAAATGTTCCATGGTATTAACGTTGACCTGGTATTTCGGCTTTTGCACGCTGGCCGCAACGGTTTGCGTGCCAATTTTCATCTCATACGAGCGCCCGGGCAATAGCGCCTCTTCGTCCATCCAAATGAGGGTTGCCTCAAAGCGGTCGGCCACGGCCGGAGGATTGTCGGCGGTCGCGATAATATCACCGCGCGAGCAATCAATTTCTGTGTCCAACGTCAGCGTCACCGATTGGCCCGCCACCGCCTCGTCGAGCTTTTGCATCGAACCATCGCTGGCCATCGTGACGATGGATTTTACGCGCGCGTTTTTGCCGGAAGGCACCACCCGAACGCCATCGCCTGGCGCCACACGGCCCGTCGCGATGAGACCGCTAAAGCCTCGGAAATCTAAATTGGGTCGATTGACCCATTGCACTGGCATGGCAAAGCTTGCAGCCTGCGCGGCCTCTTGTTGCAGCTCAACGCTTTCCAAATGCGGCAGCAAAGCCGAGCCTTGATACCAAGCCATATTGTCCGAGTTTTGCGTGACATTATCGCCCGCCAGACCCGACAGTGGAATGGCGGTGAAATGTTTCATGCCCAAACCATCGGCAAACTCGCGATATTGGCCGACAATTTCGTCGAAACGGGCTTGGTCATAATCAACCAAATCCATTTTATTGACCGCCAGCACAATGTGTTGGATGCCCAGCAAATGCACCAAATAAGAATGGCGCCGCGTTTGCGTCAAAATACCTTGGCGCGCATCAATAAGAATGACCGCCAGGTCTGCCGTCGAGGCACCGGTCACCATATTGCGGGTGTATTGCTCATGGCCTGGCGTGTCGGCAACGATGAATTTTCGTTTTTCCGTGGCGAAAAACCGATAGGCCACATCAATGGTAATGCCCTGCTCGCGCTCGGCCGCCAGTCCATCGACGAGCAGCGCGAAATCAATTTCTTGGCCTTGCGTGCCGAGCTTTTTACTGTCGGCTTCGAGGCTGGCCAATTGGTCTTCGAAAATCATTTTGCTGTCATACAAAAGCCGACCGATAAGCGTAGACTTGCCATCGTCGACACTGCCGCAGGTGATAAAGCGCAGCATGGATTTATGCTGATGCAGCTCCAGATAAGCGTCGATATCTTCGCCAATCAGCGCCTCGGTTTCGTAAATCGGGGGAGTAGGGTCAGACATTAGAAATACCCTTCCTGTTTTTTCTTTTCCATCGAGGCAGACGCATCATGGTCAATGGCGCGGCCTTGGCGCTCGGAGGTTGTGGTCAGCAGCATTTCTTGAATGACTTGCGATAGGTTCGTCGCTTCGCTTTCCACCGCGCCGGTTAGCGGATAGCAGCCGAGCGTGCGAAACCGAATGGAGCGCATCTCGGGCGTCTCGCCGTCGCGCAACACAAAGCGCTCGTCGTCGACCATCAGCAACATGCCATCGCGCTCCACCGTGGGGCGCGGGGCGGCGAAATAAAGCGGCACAATTTCGATGTTTTCCAATTGAATATATTGCCAGATATCCAGCTCCGTCCAATTCGACATGGGGAAAACCCGCAAGCTCTCGCCCTTGGCTTTTTTGGCGTTGTAAAGATTCCATAACTCAGGCCGCTGGTTCTTCGGGTCCCAGCGATGGTCGGCCGAGCGGAATGAGAATACGCGTTCTTTGGCGCGAGATTTTTCTTCATCGCGCCGCGCGCCTCCAAAGGCTGCATCGAAGCCATATTTATCGAGGGCTTGTTTTAGACCTTCGGTTTTCCACATATCTGTATGCAGGCCACCGTGATCGAAAGGGTTGATGCCTTGGGCTTCGGCTTCTGGGTTTTTATGCACCAGCAATTCCATGCCAGCGTCTTGCGCGGCTTTTTCGCGCAAGTCATACATGGCTTTAAATTTCCATGTGGTGTCGACATGTAACAGAGGAAACGGCGGCGGCGATGGAAAGAAAGCTTTTTTGGCGACATGCAACATGGCTGCACTGTCTTTGCCGACCGAATAAAGCATCACAGGCTTTTCGGCCTGCGCCGCAATCTCGCGCATAATGTGGATGCTTTCCGCTTCCAGTCTTTGCAAATGGGTTAACCGAGAGGGGGGTAACTCGCTCATGCCTTTACCTTTATTGGTTGCTATTGTCTGTTTTGGACGCGTAACTTCAGCCTGCTTATAGGCATCGAAAATGCGGTCTATGGAGAGATTGGTAGCCCAAAAAGTTGATAAGTTCAATTGCTTATCGGTTATTTTACAATATTTTTTTATAAATATATTTATTCTACATTTTATATTGTAGTATATTCCATATGCGGTTTGGCGCGCAAACTTGCGCCGCGAGAGCGGCCTGCGGTTTTTCCCGTCTTTGGCGTCAGATATGGCTGGTGATTTGACTTGACTTAAGGGTTTTCCCTTGTATATTCGCCGCTCAGCAGCCAGAAAGCCCGCTTTCTGGTAGACGCTTATGGATAATAGTCCTCTCGGGGACCTAAACTTTACGGATTTGAACCATGTATGCAGTAATTCGCACCGGCGGCAAACAATACCGCGTCGCAAAAGACGATGTCATCGCCATTGAGCGTGTTGACGGCCAAGCCGGCGATAAAATTAAATTCGACGAAGTTTTGATGCTCGGCGAAGATGGCAAAGCCCCAAGCATTGGCGAGCCAATTGTCAAGGGCGCCACCGTGACAGCCGAAGTGCTGGAACAAGGCCGTGCCGATAAAATTACCGTGATTAAATTCCGTCGTCGGAAAAACTATCACCGCACCAAAGGGCACCGTCAGCACGAGACGGTTCTGAAAATTACAAATATCTCTGCCAAGGCCGCCGCCAAAAAGGCCGCGCCGAAAGCAGAAACAGCCCCTTCAGACGAAGCGGCAAGCTAGGAGCAGTATCAAATGTCAACAAAGAAAGCTGGTGGCTCATCCCGTAACGGTCGCGATTCCGCGGGCCGTCGTCTTGGCGTCAAAAAATATGGCGGCGAGCACGTGATTCCTGGAAATATTATTATTCGTCAACGTGGCACCAAATGGCACCCGGGCGAAAATGTAGGCATTGGTAAAGATCACACTATTTTTGCTGTGATCGAAGGCAATGTAACCTACAGCCAAGCCCGCGGTAATCGTACGGTAGTTTCCGTAAGCCCGCTGGCAGAAGCCGCAGAATAAATAAAGGGTTGCTAGCGCTGCCCTCCCTCATTGGGGTCGGGTTGCCAGCTACGCTTCAAGAAATTAGGGAGATGGCCTTTATCTAGGCCTCTCCTTTTTTCGTTTTAGGCCCCAAGCTTTACTGCTTCTCGTTTTTGGAGGAGCGCGTTAGGGTAACCCCAAGATTAAAATGAAGACGAAAGTCAACGCGTAAGGAATTGCAACCGATGAAATTTCTCGACCAAGCCAAAGTCTATATCCGCTCCGGCGATGGCGGGGCCGGCTGTATTTCGTTTCGCCGCGAAGCCTATGTTGAATTTGGCGGCCCCGACGGCGGCGATGGCGGTCGCGGTGGCGATATCCGCGTCGAATGCGTCGACGGGCTGAACACGCTTATCGATTATCGCTACCAACAGCATTTCAAAGCTGGCACCGGCACCCATGGCATGGGCCAAAACCGCACCGGCGGCGACGGCGAGGACAAAGTCTTGCGCGTGCCTGTGGGGACGCAAATTTTTGGCGAAGACAATGAGACCCTGCTCGCAGATTTAACCGAAGTCGGCCAAGTCATCACCCTGGCCACCGGCGGCAACGGCGGCTTTGGCAACACGCATTTTAAAGGCCCGGTCAATCAATCGCCGCGCCGCGCTAACCCGGGTCTAGAAGGCCGCGAGGCTTGGATTTGGCTACGCCTCAAGCTCATCGCCGATGTCGGCCTTTTGGGTCTGCCCAATGCAGGCAAATCGACTTTATTGTCTAGCATCTCGCGCGCGCGGCCCAAGATTGCCGATTACCCTTTCACCACGTTACACCCTAATTTGGGCGTCGTGGGCGCGCCCGAACGCAAGGGCGGGCGTGAATTTGTTATGGCAGATATTCCAGGCCTCATCGCTGGCGCCTCGGAAGGGGCAGGGCTTGGGCATCGGTTTTTAGGCCATGTCGAGCGCTGCACGGCGCTTTTGCACCTCATTGATGCCACCCAAGACAATATCGCCGAGAGTTATCTGACCATCCGCGGTGAGTTAGCCGCCTATGATGATGGCCTTGCGGCCAAGCAAGAAGTGGTGGCGCTAACCAAATGCGATGCGCTTATTCCAGAGATAATCGAGGAGCAAAGAGCCGCTTTGGCACAAGTTTGCGAGGCGCCGGTTCTGGCTATTTCCTCGGTCTCGAAAGAAGGCCTACAAGATCTTTACGATCGCCTGCTAGGTCTGATTGATGCCGCCAAACTGCCCGCTTTAGAAGCAGCCCAAGAGGCAGCTTGGCACCCTTTGCGCGAAGCAGAATGAGGAAATGAAGGGAAACAGCGATGCGTGTAGAAATACAAACCGCAACAACTTTGGTTCTCAAAATCGGCTCTTCGCTGCTGCTAAGCCAGACCGAGGATGATACCTACGGCTTGAACGTCAAATGGCTGGCCGCTATGGCCGGCGATATTGCGGACGCACGCACCAAAGGGCAAAAAGTCATCGTCGTAACCTCTGGTGCTTTGGCGCTGGGCTGCGCCAAACTAGGCATCCAACGCCAAGATTTAAATGTCGCGCAAAGCCAAGCGGCCTCGGCAACAGGTCAAATTGAATTGGTGCGCGGCTGGCAGGAAGCGCTTGGCGCCCATGGGTTGACCGCCGCACAAGTTTTATTAACCGCCGAAGACACCGAACAGCGCCGACGCTATTTAAACGCGCGCCAAACCCTCAACGCGCTTTTGGATGTAGGGGCCATTCCGATCATCAATGAGAATGATACTTTGGCCACGCAAGAGCTGCGCTATGGCGACAATGATCGTTTGGCTGCGCGCGTGGCGGCTATGGTCTCGGCCGATTGCCTTGTGCTGTTCAGCGACATCGATGGGCTTTACACCGCCAATCCGCAAGACACGGATACGGCAGAGTTTTTAGACGTAGTAGAAGACGTTACCGCCGAAATTAGAGCCATGGCCGGCCCCAGTGGATCGCAACATGGCTCGGGTGGCATGGTAACCAAATTACAAGCGGGCGAGATTGCCCAAAGCGCAGGGTGCCATATGGTGTTGGCCAGCGGCCGCGCGTTTTCTCCGCTTACTGCCTTGGCACAGGGCGCGCGCTCGACGCTGTTTCGCGCCCATGCCAACCCATTAACGGCGCGTAAAAACTGGATTGCCAGCACTTTGCAACCTGCCGGCGCCGCCCATTTGGATGCTGGCGCCGTGCGCGCGCTGGCGGCTGGAAACTCGCTGCTGCCGGTCGGCATCCAAAGCCTTGATGGTAATTTCAAGCGCGGTGATTGTTTGTCGATTATCGCCCCCGATGGCCAAGAGATTGCGCGTGGCCTGAGCGCCTATGCGAGCCTCGAAGCCGGTTTGATTATCGGCAAAGACAGCAAAGCGATTGCTGCTTTACCAGACGTCAAACAATATAATCTCGAGCGAACCGAGATGGTGCATCGCGATGATATGGTCTTGATGACGAGCCCCAATGGAGAGCTAAAATGAGCGATATAAAATCCCTAGAGAGCCAAATGTTGCGCCTCGGCAGCCAAGCTAAAATCGCGGCTCGCCAATTAGCGGTGGCCTCTAGCGCGCAAAAAAATAAGGCCCTGCAAAACGCCGCCGATGAGTTGCGCGCCGATGCCGCCAATATTATTGCGGCCAATGAAAAAGACTTGAGCCTGGCGCAAGGGGAAAACGTGGGCGCGGCCCGCCTCGACCGCATTATGTTGGATGAAGCGCGCCTCGAAGGCGTTGCCCAAGCGCTGGAAGCGATTATGAAACTCGACGATCCAGTGGGCGATGTGATGGCCAATTGGCAGGTCGAAAGCGGGCTCGATATTTCTCGGGTGCGCGTGCCTTTGGGCGTCATTGGGGTGATTTATGAAAGTCGTCCCAATGTGACCGCCGATGCGGCAGCGCTTTGTTTGAAGTCGGGCAATGCCGTTATTTTGCGCGGCTCGTCTGAGATTCAAAATTCGGCTCGCCTAATACATGCGTGTTTTTCGCGCGCGCTAAAAGCGGCTGAGCTGAACGAACATTGCGTACAAATTGTCGACACGCCTGACCGTGCGGCCGTGGGCATGATGCTGGCGGGTCTCGACGACACAGTGGACGTGATTGTGCCACGCGGTGGCAAAGGGCTGGTGGGGCGCGTGCAAGAAGAAGCCCGCGTGCCGGTGTTTGCCCACCTCGACGGCGTTTGCCATGTTTATGTAGACGCAGCCAGTGAATTAACGATGGCGCAAGAGATTGTGGTGAACGCGAAAATGCGGCGCACCGGAATTTGCGGCGCGGCCGAGACGCTCTTGGTCGATGCCAAATGTGCGGACACACATTTAAAGCCGCTGATTGGCGCGCTTCTCGAGGCCGGTTGTGCGGTGCGCGGCGACGCCCAAACGCAAAATCTAGACGCGCGCGTCACGCCAGCCGTCGAGCAAGACTGGTATGAAGAATATTTGGACGCGATTATTGCCGTCAAAGTGGTCGATGGCGTCGACGAGGCGATTGCCCATATCGCGCAATATGGTTCGGGCCATACGGAAGCCATTGTCAGCGATGACGCGGATACAGCGGCCGAATTTTTAAACCGCGTCGATAGCGCCATTGTCATGCACAATGCCTCGACCCAATTTGCCGATGGCGGCGAATTTGGCATGGGCGCAGAAATTGGCATTGCGACGGGCCGCTTTCACGCGCGCGGGCCTGTGGGGCTGGAACAATTGACCAGCTTTAAATATGCCGTGCGCGGACAAGGCCAAACGCGGCCTAAATAAGCGCAAAGAAAGGATGTGAGGGTGCCGCCATTTTTAAGCTCCGGTCAGACCATCGCCCTTTTTGGCGGCAGTTTTGACCCCCCCCATGCGGGCCATCGCTTGGTTGCCGAAGGCGCGCTGTCGAGCCTTGGGGTGGATTATATCTGGTGGATGGTAAGCCCGCAAAATCCGTTGAAACCCAATACCGCCAGCGAGCTGGAAACCCGCCTCACTGCCACACGTGCGCTAGCCGAGCATGGCCAATTTCACGTCGATGCGGTGGAAGCCGAGCTTGGCACGCAATATGCCATCGATACGGTGCGCGCTTTGAAAACCCGATACCCCGACGTGCGCTTTATCTGGCTGCTGGGCGCCGATAATTTGAGCCAAATGCACCAATGGAAAGACTGGCAAGACCTGATGCGCGAGATACCCGTGGCGGTCTATCCGCGCGGCACGGATTTGCCCGCAGCGCTGGAAGCCCCCGCTGCTTTGGCGTTTTTGGATGCGCAAGTGCCCAGTGCCCAGGCCAGCCAATTGAAAGATACGCCCGCGCCTGCCTGGGTTTTATTGCAAGGGGCGCTCTCGCCGCTGTCCTCCACCGCGCTGCGCCGCCAGCCAACCCCTAAAGACAATTGAATTTTCACCCTAACTATGGTTAGACTGCGCGAACACTGAATGATCAGTATTTTTGCGTATAGCAAAGCGAGGAAACCGCTCTGAGCGACACGAAGCCAATGGCAAAAAGCAAGCAACCCGGTCTGGATGACGGCGTGCTGCACGATATGGTTCTGACCAGTCTCGATGATGATTTGGCGCAGGATATTATCACCATCGATTTACACGGTAAGACAGCGCTGGCCGACCATATGGTGGTAGCCACGGGGCGCTCGAAACGCCACGTCGCCGCTCTGGCCGACCACTTGCAACGCAAGCTAAAAGCGTCTGGGCTCAAAGGTATTCGCACCGAAGGCCAAACCACAGGCGATTGGGTCTTGGTCGACGCAGGCGATGTTGTCGTGCATATTTTCCGCGCCGAAGTTCGCGAGTTCTACGCGTTGGAAAAAATGTGGGCCAGCGAGGGCGAACTGATTTCTTATTCGCCTGATAATCCGCCCAAAAAAGCCGATTAAAGCCCATGAAACTGTCGGTCTTGGCGGTCGGGCAAATACGCGGCCAAAAAGAAGCGCCGCTGTTTGAGACCTATGCGACCCGGATTTCAAAAACCGGACGCGCCCTCGCCCTCGACGGCTTGGGTCTGACAGAAATAAAAGATCAAGCCGGCGCCAATAGCAAAATAGAAGCCGCCCTAGAGGCCGCCCCCAATGCTTTTGTGGTGGCGCTCGATGAGCGCGGCAAATCGCTGGCCAGTCGGGCCTTTGCCGAGAAATTAGCGCACTGGCGCGACGATGGCACCCGCGAGGTGATTTTTGTGCTGGGCGCGGCCGATGGCCTGTCCGAGACCATTCGCCAACGCGCCAATATGCTAATTGCGCTCGGGCCGATGACATGGCCGCATATTTTGGCGCGGGTTTTATTGGCCGAACAAATTTGGCGGGCCATTTCCATTTTGGCCAACCACCCTTATCATCGCGATTGATGATACGCACAGATACAATTTCGACCCTGATGACCGCCGCTTTATGCTTGGCGCTGAGCGTGCCCCTGTCGCCTGTCTGGGCGCAAGATAAACAGCAAAAGTTAAACGCTTTATCGAGCGAGATTAAAGACCGCAAAGCGCGCCAAGCCGAATTGCAGGCGGCGGCGGAAAGCTTGAAGGCCCAACAAAGCCAATTGCGCAAACGCATTATCGCGCTGGCCAAAGACCTGCAAAACATCGATGCCGAACGCGACCGACTGGAAACCCGCCTAAGCGAGTTGGCCGTCACCGAAAACCAATTGGACGAAGACTTACAACGCGACCGCGCCGCGCTATCCAAACTCTTAGCGGGCTTACAAGCGATGCAACAACAACCCGCGCCCGCTTTTGCGGTGCATGCAGAAGACGCGCTCGACGCCGTGCAAGGCGCCTTAGTGATGAGCGCCATTGTGCCCGGCATGCAGGTGCGCGCCGGCCAATTGCGCGACCAATTAACCGAGCTGTCCGCCATCCGCCGCCGCATGGACAAGCAATCTAATGCGCTGATTGTAGCCGAGCAAGATGCCGCCACCGCCCGCCAAGATATGAACACAGCTATGGCCGATAAAGCGCGCGCCGAAAGCAAAGTTCGCCAACAAGCCGCCCGCGAAGCCCAAGCCATCGCCAAATTGGTCCGCGAAGCGCGTGATTTACGCGATTTGACGCAACGCCTGCAAAAGCGCCAGAAAACCAAACCCGGCGCCCCAACAAACGGAAGTTTTGGACGCGCTCGCGGGCTGGTACCCCTGCCCGTAGCGGGACAAGTGACGCGCGGCTTTGGCCAGAAAAACGAAAATGGCGTGGCCCAACAAGGCATCGCCATCCGGGCTCGTGCGGGCGCGCAAATTACCGCGCCCTATGACGCGCAAGTGCTTTACAGCGGCCCGTTTCGTCAATATGGCGGCATTGTTATTTTAGGCGTGGCGGGCGGCTATCAGATGATTTTGGCAGGGTTGGAAAAAGTCGACGGCTTTGTCGGACAAGACATTTTGGCCGGTGAGCCGATTGGCACCCTATTGGACGAAAATCCGCAATTGGGGTCTGGGTCTTCTGGCCGCAGTCAGCTATATATGGAATTACGCTATAAAGGGGAGCCGATTGACCCGACCCCTTGGTTGAAATCATAACCCGAGCTCTTGGTGAGCTGGAAACGGAAACGACTATGAACCTGTCCCTTTTTGCTAGTCTTCGCGCCCTTACTGGCGCCGCCTTCCTGACAGCCATGCTTGCCATGACGCCTGCCTTGGCCGACCGGACAGATGAAAAAGAGCTTTACGAACAACTAACCCTATTCGGCGATGTTCTGGAACAAGTGCGCCGCAATTATGTCGATGCGCCGTCCGACAAAGAACTTATCGAGGCCGCTTTATCTGGTCTGATGAGCTCGCTCGACCCACATTCCTCTTATTTGCCGCCCAAAGGCTTTGAAGACATGCAAGTGGAAACCAAAGGCGAGTTCGGCGGGCTGGGCATTGAAGTGACCATGGAAAATGGGCTGGTAAAAGTCATCGCCCCAATCGATGAGACACCGGCCAGTCGCGCTGGTATGCGCCCCAATGATTTGATCGCCGAGCTAGACGGCAAGCCGATTATGGGGCTGACCCTCTCGGAAGCGGTCGAGCTGATGCGCGGCGAAAAAGGCAAACCCATCACGCTCACGGTTTTGCGCGAGGGCGAGGACGAGCCGCTGGAGATTACCATTGTGCGCGATACCATCCGCATTCGCGCCGTGCGAACCCGCGTGGAGGGGCCAGAGAAAAACATCGGCTATATTCGCCTGACGACGTTCAACCAACAAACCACAAAGAATTTGAAAAAAGCCTTTAATCAACTGCCCGCCGAAATTGGCCGCGATAATTTGGCTGGCTATATCGTCGATCTGCGCAACAACCCCGGCGGGCTATTGCGCGAGGCCATTTCGGTTTCCGACACGATGCTGGAAAAAGGCGAAATTGTTTCGACCCGAGGGCGCAACGAAGGGGACAGCTCGCGCTTTAGCGCGCGCCGCGGCGACATGGCCCGCGGGCTACCTATTGTGGTTATGATCAATGGCGGCTCGGCTTCAGCCGCCGAGATTGTCGCTGGCGCCCTGCAAGACCATCACCGTGCGGTGATTATTGGCACGCAGAGCTTTGGCAAAGGCTCCGTGCAATCGATTATGCCCCTGCCCAATTCTGGCGCTTTGCGGATGACCACGGCGCGCTATTTTACGCCGTCGGGGCGCTCCATTCAGGCCAAAGGCATCACGCCCGATATTATTGCCGAACAGCAATTGCCCGAAGATTTGAAAGGCCGCAAAGGTCGGCGCGAGTCGGATTTGCGCGGCGCCTTGGATGGCCAGAACATCGATGGAAAATCCAACCAAAAGGGCAAAAAGAAAAAGCGCCGTAATGCGGTGGCCTTTATTCCGCCAGAGCCAA
Source organism: Rhodobiaceae bacterium (assembly GCA_018673175.1). GTDB lineage: Bacteria > Pseudomonadota > Alphaproteobacteria > RS24 > RS24 > UBA8337. The sequence continues at coordinate 33,381 of JABHDF010000067.1, forward strand.
AAGACGATAAACAATTATCGCGCGCGATAGATTTATTGCTTGGGTTGAAGAAAGCCAAAGCCGAGTTTAACCCTACCTCTTGAGACCTGTTTGATGAGTTACGCAGTACCTAATTATCCCGACACACATCCCGCTCGGGCTTTGGCCTATCGACCTTGTGTGGGCATTGTCTTGTTGAACAACCAAGGGCTTGTGTGGTGCGGCAAACGCCGGGCTGACAAATTGCCGGGGGACGCGCCCCTATGGCAATTGCCGCAGGGCGGTATTGACGAGGGCGAAACGCCGATTGCGGCCGCCTATCGTGAGTTAGCAGAAGAAACCGGGGTCACCAAAGCCGAACTTATTTATGAGCTGCCCGATTGGTTGCCCTATGACTTGCCAGAGGGCTTAATTGGAACAGCGCTCAAAGGGCGCTTTCGGGGCCAGAAGCAAAAATGGTTTGCGATGAAATTTTTCGGCGAGGACAGCGATATCAATTTGGCTTCGCATAGCCAAATTGAATTCGACGAATGGCAATGGCGCCCCCTGTCGGAATGTGCTGCGATGGTTATTGAGTTTAAAAAACCCATTTACGCCGAGCTGGATAGGCGCCTCGCCTTTCTCGCAAACCCGCAGAGGTAACATGCAAAGCCTGCCCGTCATCGATTTCTCCGCTTTCGCGCCAGACGGGCGAACGGGAGAGGGTGCGGCTCGCCAAGCGGTGGCTGAGGCCATTGGCATGGCGTGTCGAGACTACGGGTTTTTTTTGCTCGCCAACCATGGCTTAAAGACATCTGTCATCGACACGGCTTTCCGACAAGCGGCGGCGTTTTTTGACCTGCCCACGGCGCAAAAGCGAGAGATAAACATCGAAAAATCAGCCTGTCATCGCGGCTGGTTTGGCCATGGCGAAGAAGTTTTGGATGCGCAGACACAAAGCCAAGGCGATGAAAAAGAAGGGTTGAAAATTGGCCGAGATTTGCCTGTGGACCACCCCCACGTTAAAGCCGGATTGGCGCTGCATGGGCCCAATCAATGGCCAAGCGCGGCCTCTGGTGGGCCTGGGTTTAAGGCGGCTATGCAGGCGAGCTTTGAGGCTTGCGAGGCGCTGTCGCGCCAACTGATGCAGGCTTTTGCTTTATCGCTGGGGCTAGAAGAGACGCATTTTGAACCCTGGCTTCAATTGCCGATGGCCACGCTTGCGCCCTTGCGCTATCCACCGAGCCACGATGACCATGTGTTGGGGGCGGGAGCCCATACTGATTTTGGGTGTTTGACCCTTTTGTTGCAAAACGATGAGGCGGGGTTGGAAGTGATGAGCCCCAGTGGCGAGTGGATGGCGATACCTGCCTCGCGCGAGCATTTGGTCGTCAACATCGGCGATATGATGGCGCGCTGGACGAATGATCGCTATGCCTCGACCCGACACCGTGTGGTCAACCGCTCGGGCAAGACCCGCCATTCGATGGCGTATTTTTTTGACCCAGATGCGCAAGCAGATTTAGCCCCCCTACCCAATTGCTTGGACGAGGGCGAGAGCCGACACTATGGGGATGCGACCGCCTTGGAGCATTTATTAATGAAGATTGAGCAGAGTTTTGAATACCGCCAGGAGCGTTAAATGAAGTCTTTTATTTTGACCCTATCGTGCCCCGACCAACCGGGGATTGTGGCCGCCATTACGCAAAAGCTGGCCGAGCAGACATTTAACATCGTCGACAGCCAACAATATAGCGCGCCCGAAACCGGACAATATTTTATGCGCATCGGCTTTGATGGCGATACCACATGCGCGCGTGTGCAAGACTTATTGGCCGACACGGCGTCTCACTTCGATATGACCCTGCAAGTCGATGATGCGGCGGCCCGCCCGCGCGTGCTTATTTTGCTGTCCAAGTTCGACCATTGTTTGATCGATCTGATTTATCGCCAACAAGTCGGCAGTTTGAAAATGGAAATCGCGGGCATTGCCTCCAATCACGAGACCGGGCTGCATTGGGCTGAGGATGCGGGGCTTACCTATCACACGCTGGGCGGGCGCGAAGCCAAGGTGGACAATGAAGCCAAATTGGACGCGTTAATCGCCCATGAAAAAATCGACATGGTGATTCTCGCCCGCTACATGCAAGTGCTGACGCCTGAATTTGTCGCCCGCCATAGTGGTCGCATCATCAATATTCATCACAGTTTCCTGCCCAGCTTTAAAGGGGCCGAGCCCTATAGTCAGGCGCATAAACGCGGCGTTAAAATCATCGGTGCGACAGCCCATTTCGTCACGGCCGATTTGGACGAAGGCCCGATTATCACGCAAGGGGTCGAGCCCGTGCGCCATGATATGGATGTCGCGAGCTTCATTGATGTGGGCCGTGATACCGAACGGCGCACTTTGGCACGTGCCGTGCGATTGCTCACCGAGCGGCGGGTGTTTTTGAACGGCAATAAAACCGTGGTCTTCGAGTAGACACAAAAAAGGCGCCGCTTCCAACGAAGGGCGCCTTTTTTAAATTAAGTTTTAAACCTCTAGGCCTCTTGGGCAGCGCCTTCGAGGATGGTTTCTGCCAACACTGTGACGCCTTGCGGGGTCACGTCGACAAAGCCGCCATCCAGCGTATATTCTTGCGTGCTACCCTCATTTTCGATGACCAGAGTGCCAGATCGGATCATGGCCATGACCGGGCTGTGATTGGGGAGAACCCCAAAGTCACCCTCAGCACCTGGAATTTGCACGCCGTCGACTTGGGCGGAAAATACCAGCTTTTCAGGGCTTACCAGATCAAATTGTAGCTTATCGGCCATTTTTTATCCTAACTCGAAGCCCTTAGGCAGCTTCCGCTGCCATGGCTTCTGCTTTGGCAATCGCATCTTCGATGGTGCCAACCATGTAGAAGGCAGCTTCTGGCAGGTGATCATAATCGCCAGCGCACAGACCTTTAAAGCCTTTAATGGTATCAGCCAAATCGACCAGAATGCCGGGCGAACCGGTGAAAATTTCGGCCACGTGGAACGGCTGCGACAAGAAACGCTCGATTTTACGCGCGCGGTTCACGACCAGCTTATCTTCTTCCGAAAGCTCATCCATGCCGAGAATAGCAATAATATCTTGCAAAGATTTGTAACGCTGCAAAATTTCTTGCACTTCACGAGCCACACCATAGTGCTCATCGCCAACAACGCGAGGCTCTAGAATACGGCTGGTTGAATCGAGCGGATCCACGGCAGGGTAAATGCCTTTTTCCGAGATCGCACGCGACAGAACCGTGGTCGCATCCAAGTGAGCAAACGAGGCGGCAGGCGCCGGATCGGTCAAATCATCGGCAGGCACGTAAATCGCTTGCACCGAAGTAATCGAGCCTTTGTTGGTTGTGGTAATGCGCTCTTGCAACTGACCCATGTCGGTCGCCAGAGTTGGCTGATAGCCCACAGCGGAAGGAATACGACCCAAGAGAGCCGACACTTCCGAACCCGCTTGCGTAAAGCGGAAAATATTATCGACGAAGAACAACACGTCCTGGCCTTCATCGCGGAAGTTTTCCGCAACGGTCAGACCCGTCAAAGCCACACGCGCACGCGCTCCGGGAGGCTCATTCATTTGGCCGTATACCAGCGCACATTTGGAACCAGCCCCGCCTTTTTCGACGTTCACGCCACTTTCAATCATTTCCCAGTAAAGGTCATTGCCTTCACGGGTACGCTCGCCAACACCGGCAAATACCGAGAAGCCACCGTGCGCTTTCGCGACGTTGTTAATCAATTCCATAATCAAAACGGTCTTGCCCACGCCCGCACCACCGAAGAGGCCAATTTTACCGCCCTTCGCGTAAGGGGCCAGCAGGTCAACCACTTTAATGCCAGTTACCAGCAATTCGCTTTCGGTGGACTGCTCCACAAACTCAGGCGCTTCTTGGTGAATGCCGCGCGTTTGGGTTGCGTCTACAGGTCCGGCTTCATCTACCGGCTCGCCGATAACATTGATGATGCGTCCCAAAGTTGCTTCGCCCACGGGAACCGTAATCGCGGTGCCTGTGTCGGTGACGACCTGGCCGCGCACACAACCTTCCGTGCTATCCATCGCGATGGTGCGAACGGTGCGCTCGCCCAAATGCTGTGCGACTTCCAAAACCAAGCGGTTGCCGTTGTTGTCGGTTTCCAGCGCGTTTAGAATTTGTGGCAGTTCGCCATCAAATTGTACGTCCACCACAGCGCCAATTACTTGGCTGATTTTACCTGTTGAAGCCATAATTTTGTCCTCGTGCTCTTTCTGTCTCGATAGCGCTTTACGCGCCGACGTCTTTAAAGCGCTTCTGCGCCGGAAATAATTTCAATAAGTTCTTTGGTAATTTGGGCCTGACGCGACCGGTTATACGTAATGCTGAGACTATCAATCATCTCGCCAGCATTGCGGGTCGCATTGTCCATCGCGCTCATCCGAGCGCCTTGTTCACTGGCGGCATTTTCAAGCAGCGCGCGCAAAATCTGAACCGTTATATTGCGCGGCAAAAGGGCATCCAGAATATCGTTTTCTTCTGGCTCATAATCATAAGCCGCCCCTTGCAAGGCCTCTGCCAAGCCATCGACTTCAGAAGTCTCAATGCTGGCTGGAATGATTTGCAAGCCTGTTGGAATTTGGCTGATGACATTCTCAAACCGCGAGAAATACAAAGTGCAAATATCGAACTTATCGGCTGCGAAATCAGCCAGAACTTGTTCCCCTACCTGATGGGCTTGTTCAAAGCCAACGCTTTTCATGCCCTGATAGGTAATCGGCTCTAGCAATTGTTTTTCGAACGTGCGCTTCAAGGCGTCATGTCCTTTACGACCGACGCATAAAATTTGCACCTGCTTGCCTTCGTCCATAAGACGCTTGGCATCGGCACGCGCGAGGCGCGAAATGGACGAATTAAAACCACCGCAAAGGCCACGTTCGGCTGTGGCGACGATGAGCAAATGGCGTTGGTCGTTGCCGGTGCCGGCCAAAAGGCGCGGCGCGCTGGTGGTATCGGTAATGCCAGCTGCCAAATTGGCCAAGACAGCGCCCATGCGATCGGCATAGGGGCGGGCGGCTTCCGCAGCTTCTTGAGCCCGACGCAATTTAGATGCCGCCACCATTTGCATGGCGCGCGTAATCTTCTGCGTGGCTTGCACGCTTGCAATTCGGTTACGAAGCTCTTTCAAAGATGCCATTTATCGGCCCTCTTAATCCAAGGTTTACGCGAAACTCGCAGCATATTCGTCCACGACTTTTTTCAAAGCCGCTTCAGTTGTATCCGACAAGGCTTTCTCGGCGCGAACACTGTCCAAGATAGCGCTATGGCTATTATGAACCAATTCCAGAAGACCGCTTTCAAAAGCGCCAACTTGCGACGTTTCAATCGCATCGAGATAGCCGTTCACACCGGCGTAAATAACCACAACTTGCTCTTCCACTTTTAGGGGCGAGAATTGCGCTTGTTTCAACAGCTCAGTGAGGCGTTCGCCACGGCGCAGCAATTGCTGGGTCGACGCGTCCAAATCAGAACCAAACTGAGCAAAGGCAGCCATTTCGCGATATTGCGCCAGCTCACCCTTAATTTTACCCGCAACCTGCTTCATCGCTTTAATTTGCGCCGAAGAGCCCACACGAGACACCGACAGGCCTACGTTTACCGCAGGGCGAATGCCTTGATAGAACAAATCCGTTTCCAAGAAAATCTGACCATCGGTGATGGAAATCACATTGGTTGGAATATAAGCGGATACGTCATTGGCTTGGGTTTCAATGATTGGCAGAGCCGTCATCGAACCGCTGCCCGAATCTTCGTTCAATTTCGCAGCGCGCTCCAGCAAACGAGAGTGCAAGAAGAATACATCGCCCGGATAGGCTTCGCGACCCGGTGGGCGGCGCAGCAAGAGCGACATTTGACGATAGGCCACAGCCTGTTTCGACAAATCATCGTAAGTAATCAGGGCGTGCATACCATTGTCGCGGAAATATTCCGCCATGGTGCAACCTGCAAAAGGTGCCAAGAACTGCATGGGCGCGGCTTCCGAAGCCGTCGCGGCCACAACGACGGAATATTTCATCGCATCGTTTTCTTCCAGTGTTTTCACAATCTGCGCCACAGTCGAACGCTTCTGGCCAATCGCGACGTAAACGCAATAAAGTTTCGCGCTTTCATCGTCGCCTTCATTGGCCGCTTTTTGGTTCAAAATCGCATCAATCGCAATCGCTGTCTTGCCGGTTTGGCGGTCACCAATGATCAGCTCACGCTGGCCACGGCCGACAGGAATAAGCGCATCCACAGCCTTCAGGCCGGTTTGCATTGGCTCATGTACCGATTTACGCGGGATAATGCCCGGCGCTTTGACGTCCACTTTCATGTGCGCCTCGGCTTCAATCGGGCCTTTGCCGTCTAGCGGGTTACCGAGCGCATCGACGACGCGGCCCAACAAACCTTTACCAACAGGTACCGACACAATATCGCCGGTCCGTTTTACCGTATCGCCTTCGCGAATGTTTCGGTCCGAGCCAAAAATCACAGCGCCAACATTATCTTCTTCAAGATTAAGGGCCATGCCGCGAACGCCGCCTGGGAATTCCACCATTTCACCAGCCTGAACATTGTCTAGGCCGTAAATACGTGCAATCCCGTCACCGACGGAGAGAACTTGGCCAATCTCGGAGACCTCCGATTTTTGGTCAAAGCCTTTAATTTGCTCTTTTAGGATGGAAGAAATTTCCGATGCTTTAATGTCCATCAGTGTGCCTCACTTTAAGGAGCTACTCAGCCTTCGCTGAGAGCAGTTTTTAGAGAATTCAATTTAGTCCGCAGCGAGCCGTCAATCATACGACTGCCAATTTTAACAACCATGCCGCCCAGAAGCGCCGCATCGGTTTCAGCTTCGATAAGAACCGTTTTGCCCGAAGCCTTATTGAGTTCGCTTTTCAGCGATTTAATTTGTGCCGCGGTCAAATCGCGGGCGGCCGTCACATAGGCTGTAATCTCATCGCGAGACAGCTCGGACAGCGCGTTAAATTGGTTTGCCATATCGACCAGCGCAAAAGCGCGGCGCTTGGAAACCACCAGAGACGCAAAGTTTTTAACCATGTCATGGGTGCCCGCTTTATCGAGCACCGCAGCCAGCGCAGCGGCCTGTTCGGCGGCGCTAATGACGGGGCTTTTAATCAGTTTTTGAAGGCTTTCATTATCTTGAATCAAAGCTTTCAAAGCCGCCACGTCGCCCGCCACTGTTTTGGCTTGGGCGGCTGGAAGCTCTTGGGTCAATTCGAATAGCGCGACGGCATAACGCCCGGCCAAACCCCCAATTACACTTTCATCAGCAGACAACAGATTATCCCATTCACGTTAGCGGCGGTTTTGGACACTTAAAACCAGGCGCGTAAACAAATTCAAAATCTCAATTTATGACGGATTTAAAGTGTCTTTCCGTCCAATCTCGGTGTTGAGATATCACGTCAGATCAGCGCTGGCAACACCCCATTTGCGCTTCGCCTTGCCCCGTTCACGCTCGCCCGCCGCCGCCCGCGCAAAGCGGGCTTGATTACAAGAAGCTATAGGGGTCAATATCCACCGAAAGCCGCACAGACCCTCGGGTTTTTATAGGCGCAAGCCATTGACCGATATAGGCCTGCATCGGCGCATTTTTAGGCCCTTTGAGCAAAAACCGAAAGCGATATCGATTGCGGATACGCGCAATCGGAGCCGGCGCCGGCCCCAGCACGCGAATATCGCTGTGAACCGGCATTTTACTGGCCAAATCGCGCACGAAAGCCAGGGCTTCATTGGGGTCGGTAGCCGAGATAATCAGCGCCGCCAATCGGCCATAGGGCGGCATGCCGGCAATCTCGCGCGACAAAACTTCGCGGGTGAAAAACCCATCGCGATCGCCCGCCGCCAACGCCTGCAAAACCGGATGCTCGGGCATATGGGTTTGCAACATAGCAAACCCTTCCGCCTCGGCGGAGCGTCCCGAGCGGCCTGCCACTTGGCTTAACAATTGATAGGTGCGCTCGGCGGCGCGTAAATCGCCATTGCCGAGGCCGAGGTCGGCATCGACCACGCCGACAAAACTAAGCTTGGGAAAATGGTGCCCTTTGGCCACAATTTGCGTGCCGACAATAATATCCGCCTCCCCTTTGGCAATCTGTTGGATGGTATCGCGCAAGGCTTGCGTGCCGCCTGCCATATCAGAGGATAAAATAACCGTGCGGGCTTGCGGGAAATGGCCAATGATCTCTTCCGTTATGCGCTCGACGCCGGGGCCGCAAGCCGCCAATTTATCGGGTTCCTTGCAGTGTGTGCAGACATCGGGTACGGGCTCGAGATGGCCGCAATGATGGCACTGCAATTGTTTGCGGAAGCGGTGTTCTACCATCCACGAATCGCAATCGGGGCAAGCGTAGCGATGGCCACAGCCACGGCACAAAGTTAGCGGCGCATAGCCGCGACGGTTTAAAAACAATAGCGCTTGCTCGCCGCGCTCGAGCGCCGCGCCAACGCTGGCCAGCATTTCGGGCACCATCCAAGCGCCGCGCGGCGGGGGGCTGGCGCGCATATCGACCAATTGCATTTTCGGCATGGAAGCGCCGCCATGGCGCGAGGCCAATTTATGCGTCTCGTAGCGCCCCTCGCTCGCGTTGACATAGCTTTCCAAAGACGGCGTGGCCGATGATAAAATGACGGGACACGCAGCGAGGCGCGCGCGCACCACCGACATATCGCGGGCGTTATAAATCACCCCATCTTCTTGCTTGAAGCCGCCATCATGTTCTTCATCGACAATGATGACGCCCAAATCTTGCCATGGCAAAAACAAAGCCGAGCGCGCGCCAACCAAAACTTGCACGCGCCCCTCGGCAATTTCACGCCACGTCCGGCGCCGCTCGCTGGGGCCAAGGCCCGAGTGCCATAAGGCTGGCGCACAGCCAAAACGCGCTTCGAAACGCTCCAAGAATTGCGTCGTCAGCGAGATTTCGGGCAGCAGAATGAGCGCCTGACGGTTTTCCCGCAAGGCCTGGGCGATGGCCTCAAAATAAACCTCGGTTTTGCCAGAGCCGGTCACGCCGTCCAGCAAATGCGTGGTGAAACTTCGCTCGCCCACAGCCGCGCTTAAATCTTTTGTGACGATTTTTTGGTCGCCAGAAAAGCTGCGAATCAAATGGTCGGGGTCTGGCTGGGCGAAAGCTTTATGGCCGGGCAAGTTATAGGTCTGCAAAAAACCGCCCTGCAAAAGCCCCTTGATAACCGAGGCGCTGACTTTGGCTTCGCGCGCCAAATCGGGGCTGGTGAGCCCCATGCCTTCGGGCAGCTGTGCCAGAGCTTCGAACACGCGGGTGCGCGCTGAGGTCATTTTATCCGGGCGTTGCGAACTGGCGCGATAGGCCAGCAGCGGCTTGGCTGGCTCAAATGCCGTTGGCACGCGCATCACTTGGCGCAATACCGAACCCGGCGGCGACATAACATAGGCGGCCACCCAATCAACGAATTCGCGCAATTGTTCAGACAGCGCTGGCACGTCGAGAAGCTCGACAATAGATTTTATTTTCTTTGGCTCAAGGTCGCCCTCCCCCAAAGTTCTGGGCGCCTGCCAGACCACCCCATTGACGCGGCGCGGCCCCAAGGGCACGCGCACGAAATCTCCGACACGCACGCTCATATTGGGCGGCACGGCGTAATCATATGGCCCCGGAAGGCCAAGGGGAATCAGCACGGAAACAATTTGCATGGCCGCAGTTTCTTACAATGGTTGGCAAATGGCAAGCGGGGCAAAAGACGCGGCTGGGAAGCCTCGTGCCCCCAAAGCCTCTTGCAGAATAGCAAGCAGTCAGGCATTTTAAACAGCATACACAGGAGAGCCAAATGCAGTTTTTTGTCGATAGCGCCGATTTACAGGCCATTAAAGACCTTGCCGACACGGGCATGGTGGACGGGGTAACCACCAATCCATCGCTGGTAGCGAAATCGGGACAAGATTTCAAAACGCTGATTGCCGAGATTTGCGACCTCGTGCCAGGCCCCGTCTCAGCCGAAGTCACCGCGCTAGACGCCGAGGCCATGCTGAGCGAAGCCGATGAGCTGCTGGCGATTGCCGAGAATGTTTGCATTAAAGTGCCGCTGACCTGGGACGGGCTAAAAGCCACGCGCCAGCTGGCGGACCGTGGCAAAAAAGTAAATGTCACTTTGTGCTTTTCAGCCAATCAAGCTTTGCTGGCCGCCAAAGCGGGCGCGGCCTATATTTCGCCTTTTGTGGGGCGTCTCGATGATATTGGCGCCGATGGCATGGGGCTGATATCCGACATTCGCCAAATTTATGACAATTACCCTGACCTTGAGACTGAGATTCTGGTGGCCTCCGTTCGAAGCCCCGAGCATATGCGCGCGGCCGCCCTTATCGGGGCCGATGTGGCAACCCTGCCGCCAGAAGTTTTATGCTCGCTCATCGCCCATCCGCTGACCGACAAAGGGCTCGATGCGTTCCTCGCCGATTGGAAAAAAACGGGTCAATCGATTGCCTAAACAGGCACCGCTAAAATCATGAGGGGCGCGTTTGAAGAACTGGCCTTGGCCGAAGATTTACGCGAGCCACTGGCGCGGTGGACGCAAAGCCTAAAAGACCAAGCCCGTGTGAGCCCCCATACGTTGGAAGCCTATGCGCGCGATATGCGCCAGTTTTTAGCCTTTATGGTGACGCACCAAGGCGGGCGGTTAGAGCTGGCTTTTTTTGCCACGGTGAAATTACGCGATTTGCGGGCCTTCATGGCGGCGCGACGCGAGCAAGGCGCATCCAGCCGTTCGCTGTTGCGCGGCCTGTCGGGAGTTCGAAGTTTCGTCGTCTATTTGACCGCCCAAGACATAACCACCAGCGAGGCCTTTGGCTTATTGAACCCGCCCAAAGCCAAAAAAAGCCTGCCGCGCCCGGTGGCAGTCGACGATGCTTTGCAACTTTTGCAATTGGCCTTGGTGAGCCCAAAAGAGCCTTGGGTGGGCTTGCGCGATGGCGCGCTTTTGGCGCTTTTATATGGCGCTGGCCTTCGCATTTCAGAAGCCCTAAGCCTAACCCGCGCGGACTTGCCCGAAGACGCAGAGGCGGGGCTTCGGGTGATGGGCAAAGGTGGGAAACTGCGCGATGTGCCGCTGCTGCCGATAATGCACAAAGCGCTGCTGGATTACATGCAAGCCGCTCCCTTTGATATGCGGGCGCAAGAGCCATTGTTTCGCGGCAAGCGCGGCGGCGTTCTATCGGCACGCCAAGCGCAAATGATGGTGGCGGGTTTGCGCCGCACCCTCAACTTGCCAGACACGGTGACGCCGCATGCTTTGCGCCATAGTTTCGCAACGCATTTGCTGGCGGCAGGGGGCGACCTGCGCACCATTCAAGAATTGCTGGGTCATGCGCAATTAAGCTCGACGCAGATTTATACCGAGGTCGACGCCAATGCTTTGATGGAAGTTTATGATAAAGCCCATCCCCGCGCTAAGAATTAGCGCCAAGAAAGAGCTAAGACTTAGCGCCAAGAAAGAGCTAAGACTTAGCGCCAAGAAGGAGCTAAGAATTAGCGCCAAGAAGGAGCTAAGAATTAGCGCCAGAAAAAGAGCTACATGTGGAGGGCGCGACCATCGACCGCCAAGGCAGCCTCTTTCACGGCTTCGGTAAGCGTGGGATGTGCATGGCAGGTGCGCGCGATATCTTCGGCACTGGCAGAGAACTCCATCGCCACCGCCGCCTCGGCAATCATATCGCCAGCCTGTGCGCCCAAAATATGAACGCCCAAGACTTTGTCGGTTGCAGCATCGGCCAGGATTTTCACGAAACCGTCAGTGGTGCCATTTACTTTGGCGCGACCATTGGCGGTGAACGGAAACTTGCCGACTTTATACTCAATGCCTGCGTCCTTCAGCTCTTCTTCGCTTTTGCCAACCCAAGCCACTTCGGGGGCCGTGTAGATGACGCCCGGAATGACATCATAATTCACATGAGACGGTTTGCCGGCCAAATGTTCGGCCAAGGCAACGCCCTCGTCTTCGGCTTTATGCGCCAGCATCGGTCCCGCAATCACATCGCCAATGGCGTAAATGCCGTCGACATTGGTTTTAAAATGCGCGTCCGTTTCAATGCGACCCGCGCCATCGCGCGTTACGCCAACCGCTTCCAGGCCGAGGCCTTGCGTGAATGGGCGCCGCCCGATGGAGACCAAGACGCGGTCTGCCGTAAGCGTTTCTTCTTCCGCATCACCAGAGCCAGAGCTAGAGGCGGGCACGAGGGTTAATTTGGCCGAAGCCTTTAAAGCCTTAGCGCCCGTAACTTTTTTGCCGAGCTTGAATTGAATGCCCTGTTTTTTCAAAACCCGCTGAAAGTTTTTCGCCAAATCAGCATCGACCCCAGGCGTGATGCGGTCGAGATATTCCACCACCGTCACTTCCGCGCCCAAACGGCGCCAGACCGAGCCCAACTCCAGCCCAATAATACCAGCCCCCACAATCGCCAAATGTTTTGGCACGGCGTCAAAAGAAAGCGCGCCGGTCGAGGAGACAATGCGGTCTTCGTCAATTTCAATTCCTGGCAAAGGTGTGACTTCGGAGCCCGTGGCAATGACGATGTTTTTCGCGCTCACCTGACGCGTGCCGCCGTCGAGCAAAGCCACGTCCATTTTTCCGGGCGCGGTCAAGGTCGCTGCGCCTTTAATTTCTTCCACTTTGTTTTTCTTCAAAAGAAAGCTCACGCCTTGCGTATTGCCATCAATGCCCGACTGCTTATAGCCCATCATTTTTTCAAGATCGAGTTTGACCGAGCCAAGTTTAATACCCATGTCGCCCGCGTGTTGGGCTTCGGCAAAAACTTGTGAGGCGTGCAATAGCGCTTTCGAGGGAATGCAGCCGACGTTCAAACAGGTGCCCCCTGGCTCGCCGCGTTTGTCGATACAGGCGGTTTTCAAACCCAGTTGTGCGGCGCGCAAAGCGCAGACATAGCCGCCAGGTCCGGCGCCGATGATGACAAGATCGAAACTATCGTCGCTCATGCGTGTTTCCTCATTATTGAAATCGAATTAAATATCCAGCAGCATTCGCTCTGGGTTTTCCAAACATTCTTTCACCCGCACCAGAAAGGTTACCGCCTCTTTGCCATCGACAATGCGGTGGTCATAAGACAGGGCGAGATACATCATCGGACGAATTTTAATCTCGCCATCGACAACCACCGGGCGATCTTGAATTTTATGAATACCCAGAATGCCCGACTGCGGCGTGTTCAAAATCGGCGTGCTCATCAAGGAGCCGTAGACGCCCCCATTGGACAAGGTAAACGTGCCGCCTTGCAAATCGGCAATGCCCAATTTGCCATCGCGCGCTTTTACGCCATAGCCGGCAATCGCCAATTCAATTTCCGCCAAATTCATTTTTTGCACATCGCGCACCACAGGCACCACGAGGCCTTTTTCGGTGCCCACAGCGACGCCCATATTGACGAATTTTTTATAGACCAGTTCATCGCCTTGAATTTCCGCGTTGACCGCTGGAATTTCACTCAAGGCTGTTACACAGGCGCGGACAAAAAAGCTCATGAAGCCAAGACGCGCACCGTATTTTTTCTCGAATAGGTCTTTATAGCTGCGCCGCAATTCCATCAAGGCGCCCATATCCACTTCGTTGAAAGTGGTCAATTGGGCGGCTGTGTTTTGGCTTTCCTTCAAACGCGCCGCAATGGTTTTGCGCAGACGGGTCATCTTCACCCGCTCTTCACCGGCCGAAGGATCGGCCATCGGGGCGGGCGTCGTTGGCATTGGGCTGGCAGGTGGGCTCGTGGGTGGGTGGGCAGATGCGCTTGCTGGCGTGGCGCCTTTGGCCGCGTTCATGGCATCTTCTTTGGTCAAGCGACCAGCTTTTCCCGTGCCCGAAATATCAGCCGGGTTCAGCCCGTGTTCTTCCACCACACGGCGCACCGCTGGCGATAGATCGGAGGTATCGGGTGCACCAACAGGCGTTGCAACTGGCGCAGGCGTGGAGACTTCTGGCGCAGGCGCGGCGGCTTCAGGGCTTGGTGTTGCAGGCGAAGCAGGCGCTGGCGTTGCGGCGGCTCCCGAGCCTTCGCCAAGCGTGCCGAGAAGCGCGCCGACTTCTACTGTGTCGCCTTCATTCACCATAACCTCAGACAAGACACCCGCCGATTGTGCTGGCACCTCGATGGTCACCTTATCGGTTTCCAACTCACAAAGCGGCTCGTCGACAGCTACTGTATCACCTGGTTTTTTATACCATTGTGCGATGGTCGCTTCGGTAATGGACTCGCCTAATTCTGGGACGCGAATTTCATTGGACATAGGGGTCTCCGCTCTCTCTATCTAGTCTAGAGGATCAATGAGAGCGCTTTGCAAAAACGCATCGCGCTGTTTTAGGTGGCGGCTCATTTGGCCCGTGGCCGTCGAGGCGGCCGCCGCTCGACCTGCATAGGCAGGGCGCGTATGGGTCGCGCTCAAGGTTTTCAAAACATTTTCAATCTCAGCTTCGATAAAGCTCCACGCGCCCATATTGCGTGGCTCTTCTTGGCACCACACCATTTGTGCATGGGCATAGGGTTCTAATTCCGCCAAAAGAGGCCCAACCGGCACGGGGTATAATTGCTCCACCCGCATGATGTAAACATCCTCAATGCCAGCAGCATCGCGCGCTTCCAGCAAATCGAAATAGACTTTACCCGAACATAAAATGACGCGGCGCATTTTCTCAGGCGCCACAAGGCCGCCTTCTAAGCGCGCGTCTTTATCGTCCCATAAAACGCGGTGGAACGACGAGCCAGCTTCCATTTCGGCCAGCGTGGAAACGCATTTTTTATGCCGCAACAAAGACTTCGGCGTCATTAAAATAAGCGGTTTGCGGAAATTACGCTTTTGCTGGCGCCGCAAAATATGGAAATAATTGGCAGGCGTCGTGCAATTGGCCACCTGCATATTTTCTTCGGCACACAGCTGCAAATAGCGTTCGAGGCGCGCCGAGGAATGCTCCGGCCCCTGCCCTTCATAGCCATGCGGCAATAACATCACCAGACCCGACATGCGCAGCCATTTAATCTCGCCCGAGGCGATAAATTGGTCGACAAGAACTTGGGCGCCATTGGCAAAATCACCAAATTGCGCTTCCCATAACACCAGCGTATTCGGGTCGGCCAAAGAGTAGCCATATTCAAAACCCAAAACCGCCACTTCCGACAGCATGGAATTGATCACTTCGAAAAGCGCCTGCTCTTCGCGGATATATTTTAGCGGCTTATAGCGGCGCTCGGTTTTTTGGTCGATCCAAGAGGAATGACGCTGCGAGAAAGTTCCGCGCTCACTATCTTGGCCCGACAAGCGCACGGTATTATTTTCTAAAACCAGAGACCCAAAAGCCAGCGCTTCAGCAGTGGCCCAATCAAAGCCCTCGCCGCTGGCAAACATTTCATCTTTGGCCTTGAGCTGGCGAACCAGCGCGCGGTGCAAATTAAAGCCCTCGGGCACGCGGGTCAGGCCGCGGCCAATTTCCAATAGTACATCTCGTTCGACACCGGTTTCAGCCCGAACAAATTCACGACGCTTTTGCTGAAGCCCAGACCATTTACCATCCAGCCAATCGGCCTTGTCTGGACGATACGTATTGGCGGCTTCGAAAGCCTCATCCAATGTGGCGCGATAGCTGGCGCGGGCCGTCTCAATGCCCGTCTCGTCGAGCAGGCCTTCGGTTTGCAGGCGCGTGCCATATTTTTGCACGATGGTTTCATGCTGCTTAATTTTGGCATACATGGTCGGCTGCGTGAACGCTGGCTCATCGCCTTCATTATGGCCATAGCGGCGATAGCAGAACATATCAATGACCACAGGCTTTTGGAATTTCTGACGAAACTCGGTTGCCACTTTGGCGGCAAAAACCACGGCCTCTGGGTCATCGCCATTGACGTGAAAAATTGGCGCTTCCACCATTTTTGCCACATCCGACGGATACGGCGACGAGCGCGAGAACCGCGGGTTGGTGGTGAAGCCAATTTGATTGTTCACAATAAAATGTATAGAGCCGCCCGACTTATGCCCGATGAGCCCCGACAATCCCAAGCATTCCGCGACAATGCCTTGGCCGGCAAAAGCCGCATCCCCGTGCAATAGCAGCGGAATGACTTTGGTCCGATCGGCCAAGGCGCGCGGGTTGGCTTTAAATTGATCTTGCTTGGCACGCGCCTTGCCCAGCACCACAGGATCTACGGCTTCCAGATGCGACGGATTGGGCGAGAGCGACAGATGCACTTTATTGCCGTCAAATTCGCGGTCTGAAGAGGCGCCGAGGTGATATTTCACATCGCCCGAGCCTTCAATATCTTCTGGATTGGCCGAGCCACCTTTAAACTCATGGAACAGAGCTTCAAACGGCTTGCCCATCACATTGGTTAACACGTTCAAACGGCCGCGATGCGGCATGCCGAAAAGAATTTCTTCGACGCCCAGATTGCCCCCGCGCTTGATGATTTGCTCCAAGGCGGGAATCATCGCCTCGCCGCCATCCAGCCCAAAACGTTTGGTGCCGGTATATTTGACGTCGATAAATTTCTCGAGGCCTTCGGCTTCGACCAGTTTTTGGAAAATCGCCAATTTACCTTGTTTGGTAAAGGCAATTTCTTTATCGGGTCCCTCGATGCGCTCTTGCAGCCACGCTTTTTCTTCTGGGTCGGAAATATGCATGAATTCTAGGGCCACGGTGCCGCAATAGGTGCGGTGCAAAATTTCTAACATCTCGCGGATGGTCGCGGTCTCTAGGCCCAGCACGAAATCGATGAAAATCGGCCGATCGAAATCAGCCTCGGTAAAGCCATAAGAGGTAGGGTCTAACTCTGGGTGCGAGCCCGGAGGCTCAATGCCGAGCGGGTCTAAATCAGCGGCCAAATGACCGCGAAACCGATAGGCGCGGATCATCATAATGGCGCGCACACTATCTAGCGTGGCGGCGCGAACGTCCGCCTCATTGGAGATGCGCGAAGAAAGCTCGGCGCCCAAACGATCGGGCGATGGCAAGTCGTCGACAAGCTCGCTTGGCCAATTCGCATCCAGGGCCGAGGTCAGCTCGCCATTGATGGCAGGGGGCCAGTCTTCGCGCTGCCAACTTGGCACATTTGGCACATGGGGCGCAGGCGCCGGCTCACCGGCTTCCATGGCCGCAAAATAGGCGCCCCACTCGGCTTCGAGAGAGGTGTCGCCAGCCTTATAGCGGGCGTAAACTTGTTCAAGGTATAAGACGTTGGAGCCGTCCAACAGGCTTTCGGAAAAGCTCTGCGATGCGGTGTTGGTGTTATTTGAAACTGATGTTTCTTTAGACATCTTCAACTTCCGATTTAACTCTGAATTACATTAGCCGAGTGTTTCGACTTAAGCCATTCCTTTATATAGGGCTTTTGCCGGCACCCTCAAAGGGTGCCGGCAAAAAATATTTAGGCGCCCAAAACCTCAACCAATGTTGTGCCTAGCGAAGCTGGTGAAGGCGAAACGGTAATGCCTGCCGAACGCATGGCCTCCATTTTGTCTTCGGCGCCACCTTTGCCGCCCGCGATAATCGCGCCAGCGTGGCCCATACGCCGTCCCGGAGGGGCTGTAACGCCTGCAATAAAGCCGACCATAGGCTTCTTCACTTTCGACGCTTTCAAAAACTCCGCCGCTTCTTCTTCAGCCGAGCCGCCAATTTCGCCGATCATGATGATGCTTTCGGTTTCGTCATCGCCGAGGAACATGTCCAAGCAATCAATGAAATTCGTGCCATTGACGGGGTCACCGCCGATGCCGATACAGGTCGATTGGCCCAGACCCGCAGCCGTGGTTTGAGCCACAGCTTCATAAGTCAATGTGCCCGAACGCGACACAATGCCAACCGAGCCACGACGGTGAATGTGACCAGGCATAATGCCAATTTTGCATTCGCCAGGGGTAATCACACCGGGGCAATTGGGGCCGACAAGGCGCGTATTCGAGCCGTCCAGCGCGCGCTTCACACGCATCATATCGGTCACCGGAATGCCTTCGGTAATGCAAACGGCAAGCTCGATGCCCGCTTCAATGGCTTCCAAAATAGCATCGGCTGCAAAAGGTGGCGGCACGTAAATCGCCGACGCGGTCGCGCCGGTTTTTTCAACCGCCGCACCGACGGTGTCAAACACTGGCAAATCCAAATGGCTTGAGCCACCGCGACCTGGCGTGACGCCGCCGACCATTTTCGTGCCGTAAGCAATCGCTTGTTCGGAGTGGAAAGTACCTTGGCTACCCGTGAACCCTTGGCAAATTACTTTGGTGTCTTTGTTGACCAATACAGACATTACGCGGCCTCCTTCACAGCGGCCACAATTTTTTCTGCCGCGTCATTCAAATTGTCAGCCGGGATAATCGGCAAGCCAGAGTTGGCCATAATTTCTTTGCCTAAATCTACATTGGTGCCCTCTAGGCGCACCACCAAAGGCACGTCTAGGCTCAGCTCTTTGGCCGCCGCCACAACGCCCTCGGCGATGATATCGCAGCGCATAATGCCGCCGAAAATATTCACCAAAATGCCTTCAACACTGTCATCCGACAGGATGATTTTAAACGCTTCAGTAACTTTTTCTTTGGTCGCCCCGCCGCCAACATCGAGGAAGTTAGCTGGCTCCGAGCCGTATAATTTAATGATGTCCATGGTCGCCATGGCCAGGCCTGCGCCATTTACCATGCAGCCAATTTTGCCGTCTAGTTTGATGTAAGACAGGTCATATTTGGAAGCTTCAATTTCGGCCGGGTCTTCTTCGTCAAAATCGCGCAGCTCCATAATATCCGGATGGCGATACAGCGCATTGCTGTCGAAATCGACTTTCGCATCGAGGCAAATAATATCGCCAGCTGCAGTTACCACCAGCGGGTTGATCTCGAGAAGCGACATGTCTTTCTCGATAACCGCCTGATAGAGATTGCTAATCAGCTTGGTCATTTGTTTGACTTGGTCGCCCTCAAGGCCCAAAGCAAAGGCGATTTGGCGCCCGTGATGCGCCGAGACACCCGACGCTGGATCGACGCTCACCGTCAGAATTTTTTCTGGCGTGTGTTCGGCAACTTCTTCAATGTCCATGCCGCCTTCGGTGGAAGCAATAAACGAGATGCGCGACGTGGCGCGATCGACCAAAGCCGAGAGATAAAGTTCGCGCGCAATGTCGGAACCCTCTTCAACATAAATTCGTCCGACATGTTTGCCTTCCGGGCCGGTTTGCGGCGTGACCAAAGTCATGCCCAAAATACGCTCGCTTTGTGTGCGCACATCGTCGATAGATTTAACCACGGTGACGCCGCCGCCTTTGCCGCGTCCGCCCGCATGAATTTGCGCTTTCACAACCCAAACTGGGCCGCCCAAGTCTTCGGCCACTTTCGCGGCCTCATCGACGCTATAAGCCACGCCGCCTTTCGGCACGGGCACACCAAATTCTTTCAAGACCTGCTTGGCCTGATATTCGTGGATATTCATAATTTCCTCATGTCGCTGAAGTTCAATCTAGGCATGAACCTTGCGCGTCTTCGCGTATCGCGCAAGCGAAAATTCATCGAAAATCAGGAAAAAATCAGGAAAAATTTACGGCGTCACCTCAAGGCTCTGCGAATTGCCTTTCAGCGATATTCGGGTGCCATCGGACGCTGCCAAAACCCCTTCTGGACGCACCGTATCGACCCCGCGCAGGAAGATGCGTTTGAGCAGAGCATTCTGCGGCACGGGCGCATAGTGATAGAAAACGAGCCATTGCGCGCCCGCCTCATTGGCCGCCTCGGCGGCCTCCACTGGGGTGGTGTGATAATCCAGCGTGTCCTCAATCAATTGGCCGAGGTTTTCTTGCCCTGCCGCCACCAAGGCTTTCGAGGTAGCTTTGACCAATTCATCTTGCAGCACTTCATGGATTAAGACATCGACGCCTTTGGCGGCGGCAATCAGATTGCCATCCTTGGTGGTATCGCCGCTAATCAAAACCGAGCGCCCCTGATAGTCAAAGCGATAGCCATAGGCCGGCTCAATGGGGGGATGGTTGACCGTCACCGCCGTGATTTTAAGCCCGTCGGCATTATAAATAACGCGGTCGCCTTTTATGGTTTTGGCGACAAGCCCCGCCGTTTTACTGGGCATAATGGCCTGTGTGTGATGCGCCGTGCGATAGCCATAATCGAGGCCATAGGCCATATTAAACCCATCGACCACTTGCGCCACGCCAGGCCCGCCATAGACATCAAGCTTTTGTGGCCGCCCGCGCACCCAACTCGCCAGATGCATTTCGCCCAAAGCCGCAATATGGTCGGAATGAAAATGCGTGAGCAAAACGCCGCTTAAGCGCCCCATCGGCAAGCCTAACCGCGTTGCCATATCGGCCGAACGGGCACCCGTGTCGACGAGGAAAAACCTATCGCCCGCAAATACCGCGACACAAGATTGCGCACTCCCTTGGCCCATCGGCGAGGCGGTGCCGCAAAACACCACATCGATGCCATCTCCGCCCAAGTTAGTCGGCGTTTGCGATAGGCGCGCGGTGAGGGCGCGCTCAACCAAACGGTCTTGCAAGGTGACGCTATTCATCATCACCAAGGCAAACCCCAAGGCCAAAACAATCCCCCCCGTGAGGGTGACGGCGCCAATGCGCAAAATTTTGGAAGGCATGATGTCAGCTCCTTTACGGCAAATAAAAAGGGCGCGACAAAAGCCGCGCCCTTGAAATTTTAGGCTAATTAATCAGCCCTCCAACGTCAATATGAAGGTGAGACAAAGCCGCTTGGCCGCGCCAAGTACTCTGCTTTTTCCCCACTGGTTCCCTACTTGAGTTTCGGGTTGATCGCTTTACAAGCGGTCAGCAAGCCTTGAACCGCAGTGATGGACTTTTTAAACATGGCGCGCTCTTTGGCATCCAGTTTAATTTCCACCACACGCTCGACGCCTTTGGCGCCAATGACGACAGGCACGCCGACATAAATGTTTTTCTGGCCATATTGACCATTCAGGTGCGCTGCACAGGGCAGAACGCGCTTTTGGTCTTTTAAATAAGCTTCCGCCATTTCAATGGCGGAAGCGGCAGGCGCGTAAAACGCCGAACCGGTTTTCAACAGACCCACAACTTCAGCTCCGCCATCGCGGGTGCGTTGCACAATCTCGTCGATTTTCTTTTGGGTCGTCCATTTCATTTTCACCAAATCTGGCAAAGGAATGCCGGCGACGGTGGAGTAACGAACCGACGGCACCATTGTGTCGCCATGGCCACCCAGCACAAAGGCGGTGACGTCTTTGACCGAGACTTTAAATTCTTCGGCCAAGAAGGAACGGAAACGAGCCGCGTCGAGGACGCCAGCCATGCCCACCACTTTGTTTTTCGGCAAACCGGAAAACTTTTGCAACGCCCAAACCATGGCGTCGAGCGGGTTGGTGATGCAAATCACGAAAGCATCGGGGGCATATTTTTTAATGCCTTCGCCGACTTGCTGCATGACTTGCAGGTTAATTTCGATGAGGTCATCGCGGCTCATGCCAGGCTTGCGCGGCACGCCAGCGGTAACGATAACCACGTCCGAGCCTTTGATGGCGGAATAAGATTTGCTGCCTTTGAGGTCCGCATCAAAATGGCTCACGGGCGAGCTCTGCATCAGGTCGAGCGCTTTGCCTTTGGCAGTGCCTTCATTAATGTCAAAAATGACGATGTCGCCGAGTTCTTTAAGTCCGGCCAAATGGGCCAAAGTGCCACCAATTTGTCCGCCGCCAATAAGCGCAATTTTGTTGCGAGCCATATCCAAATCCTTTTCATGAAAAATCTGCCCTGAAATAGCGCGTTTGGGGCGCAAGTGCAAGGGCTGGGACGATGGCTGGGACGATGGCTGGGACGAGGGCTGGGGCGAGGGGGCGTAGGCTTAGCTATCGAGAGGCTTGCTTGGCAAATGCGGCAAAGCCAAATAATCACCGCTCTGCATCTCCATCAATCGCGAGACCGTGCGTTCAAATTCAAACGCCTCATCGCCGCTTGGGTAAAGCACTTGCGGCTCGCCATCGGCCGAGGCCAGAAGTTTTACTTTGGCTTCATATAAAGCATCAATGAGGGTGACAAAGCGCACCGCTTCATTTTTCTTTTGCGGTTCTAATTTTGGAATCGCATCTATGACCACGGTATGAAACTGACTGGCCAGCGCCAAATAATCGGGAGCGCCGCGCGCCTCGACGCATAATTCAGCAAAGCTAAGACGCGCCACACCACCGGCGGCTTTGGGAATGGCTAGGCTACGCCCCTTTAAATCCAGCGTCAGCGGCGCGGCCGCGACCCCTTGCGTTAACGTGTCAAAGCGCTCGTCCAAAGCTTTGCGCGACCGCGGGCCACAAGGGGTAAACCAAACAGGGGCCGCTTGCAGGCGGGCCAACCGATAATCGGTCTCGGCACTCAACTCATGAATATCGAGGCGCGCTTTCATCAACTCAATGAACGGCATAAACCGATGCCGATTGAGCCCGCCTTTATATAAGTCATCGGGATGGCGGTTGGAGGTGGCAATCACGACAATGCCCGCGTCGAGTAGGAGCGCGAACAGGCGCCCCAGAATAGACGCATCGGCAATGTCTTTCACTTGAAACTCATCGAAACATAAAAGCGAGGTCTCGCGCGCCAAGGCTTTGGCCACGGCAGGCATAGGGTCGCCCGATTTAGGATGGTCGCGCCGATAGGCATGAATGCGCGCATGGGTTTCTTGCATGAAGGCATGAAAATGCACGCGGCGCTTTTTAGCCACTGGCGCCATCTCGACAAACATATCCATCAACATAGATTTGCCGCGCCCGACTTCGCCATAAATATAAAGGCCGCGCGATTGTTGCGGGCTTGGGCGTTTGCGAATCCGCAGCCGAGACAGCCAGCCGCCTTTATTCGAAGCGTCGCCTTGCGCTTCCAAGCGAGCATAAACACGATCGAGCGCGAACGCGGCTCTGGTTTGAGCGTCGTCTTGGTTAACCTGGCCTTGCTGAACCAACGCTTGGTAGCGCTGGCTTACCGGACCGCTTATCTGCATATCGCTACTCATCAAAGCGAGGGTTAAAGCCCCAGAGCTCGTTTGGCAAGAGGCCAGGGCTCGTTTGACAAGAAGGACGCGCTGGAATCATCGCGAGCGCACAGGGTCAATAGCACAGGGACAATTCCTATTGGCGCTCTTGTGCGCTGGCGTGGAAACCTTATTTTATTGCGGTGGTAGCTCAGCTTGGATCTTGGCACCCTTCAAACCAGAGCGCTAAATTTGAGTTTGAGTTTGAGTTTAAATTTTAGTTATTGTAGGTTTTAGATATCTAAGGGAGAGTAAAATTAAGAAAAATCCAATTCACGGCCTAATAAAAATATCCGTCCTTGTGAGCTTTTGTGGTGGTCTCCTTGCTGCCTGTGCCAGCCCCTCGGTAAAAACCACCGTCTTGATGCCCGCCAAGCAAAGCGGAATGATCAACGCTAAGCGCGTAGGTATAGCGTCTTTGAAAGGCGATTATAACGGCACGATGAGCGACCGACTTCGCAGTTTCGTTGCCGGCATTCAGGTTAATGGCAGTCCCTATTTCACTTTGGTCGATCTCGACCGGAAAACTTTACTCCAGGAACAACGCCTCGGGGATAGCGCTATGTTTTCCGCCAAGACGGCTGTGGCAATTGGCAATCTGACGACGGCCGACACGCTTTTGGGCGGCTCTTTCGCGCCAAACTATGATCGAACGAGATCGCAAAAAGATGTCGAATATTGTGCCGTTCAAGGCGAAGAAAAATGTGCTTACTACGGCACTAAAAAAGTAAATTGCCATGAACAAAGCGCCTCGGCAGAGCTGAACTTACGAGCTACCAATGTAGAAAGAGGCACGTCTTCTTTCACCCAATCTTATGGCGCAAAAACCAAGCATTCGTGGTGCGACGACCAATTATTTGGCGCCGGTGCGAAAGCGAGGAGCGATATGCAGAACACAGTAATCGCGGACATCTTATCGCAACTGCGTCGCGATATTGCGCCCTATCAGGTAACTTTCAACATTAAATTCATGAAAAAAGACGCCAGTAAATTTGGCGATCAAGAAGCTGTGAAAAGCACTTTTGCGGCTGGCTTAGAGTTCGTCAAAAACCAACGAGTTCCGCGCGCTTGTGAATTTTTCCGCAAAGCCGCCAGCCTATACGACCAATCGCCCGCGATTTATCATAATGTCGGCGTCTGCGCGGAGACCGAGGGAGATCTCGACCGCGCCTTGGCTTTCTATCAAAAAGCAGACCGCCTAACCATGTCACCCAATAAAATTATCGGGATTTCTTTGACGCGGGTTCAAGGCAATATTTCGAGCCGCTCTGCCCTGCAGGGCCAATTGCGCTAATCCGAGGGAGCCAAGCTTTAGATATGTGGACATCCACTCGACACTTTGCATGTCTGCTCGTCTTCGTGGTTTCTGGCTGCGCGGGGCTTCCATCTTCCCTGATGGGGGCTTCGCAGGCCGCCCAAACAGGGCCGAGCTGTGTTTGTAATAGCTATTTTGAGAAAACCCCGCGTCCCGCGTGGGTCGATGCTGGCGATGTTGTGACGCGCGAGAGCTATCAAACTACTGGCAGCAGCCAATGCTCGGGCTTGCAAAACATGGACACCAATAGGGCTGACCTTTCTGCCCGCAGCAAACTCGGGCGCATCCTCAATACCCAAGTCAGCAGCAATATAAGCGAAACCCGCACGTCTTATGGCGGCGGGGTTGGGTCGTCAAAGGCGTCTATCCAATCGTCTTTAGTGTCTCAAGGTATTTTAGAAGACAGCCGCATTACCCAGCGCTGGGTCGACCCGGCTTCGTGCCGCGTCTATGCCCGTGTGCAAATTGCCAGCCGCCAAATTGAGGCCAGCAAAGCCAAAATCGCCAAAGCCGAAGCCGAACGCTTGGGCAATCAGACCTATTATATCGACACGCAAGATAATGACCCGGCCTATCGAGAGCTTGTCGCCAGTGCGGCCGGACAATTATTGTCGAATGTCGGCATCACAAAAATTGTGCCCAAACCCAGTGCCTCGGCGCACCAAATTAAATTCACCTTTCGGGTGACCCAATATGATGCCGGACAAGCCATACGAGGCGAATTGCGCACGCAAATTTTTGCGCCCAATCAGGCCCCTGTTTGGCAACACATCACCCCCACCAAAGGCGTGAGTTTTGGTGGCGCTAGCCAGCCAGCGCTGGTTGCCAAGGCCATGGCTTCAGCCACCCGAAGCCTGACCCCAATTTTACAAGACCGTTTAGCAAAATAGAAAACAATTTATCTCAAAGGGAGACCCCAAATGAAAAATGTTTCTAAATACCTCGTTCTCGCCGCCACAACAGCGCTTATCGGCTGTGCCAAACCGGCACCCCCCGTTGTCGTGCAAGCGCCAGTGCCCGTGTGTTCCTTCCAAGACGGACAAGGCCCCTATGACACCCCCGCTCCGATGTGGGTATGTAGCGAACAATTTCCAGGCGTAGTTCTGGCCGCGACAGGCTCGTTTCAAAACTCCAACATGGGTTATGATTTCATGGTCGAGATGGCCACCTCGCGCGCTCGCCAAAAATTGGCGCGGATTATTTCCACCAAAGCTTCCAGCTCGATAAAAGACTATCGCGCCAGCACAGGCAGCCAAAGCGCTGGCAATGAAACCGGCATTTCCACCGCCGAAATAACGCAAAAAGTTCTCTCGCAGAGCGACCTTGCAGGCAGCCGCGTATTGACCAAAGCACGCAACCCCAAAACCGGCATGGCCTACGTCATTGTTGGACTGACGCCAGATATTCTAGATGGGCTCGTGGACGACACAGCCAAGGCTGCTTTTGCTGGCGAGGAAGCCGAATTTCAGCGCTTTAAAGCGTCGCAAGGCTTTGACGCGTTGAAAGCTGACCTAGCGGATGGACAATAATATGCACCCGAAACGTTCCAGCCGTATTCTTGTTTCATCGATTGCCATAGGTGTGTTGGGTTTGGGGCTTGCCGCGTGCAGCCCTAAATATAGCCTAGCGGACTTAGAAGCCGCTAAGCAAGAGATGAATAAACAATCGGGAGCCATTGCGGCGCGGCGCCAAGCCGAGGGGGCTTTTGAGACACTCGACCAAGAGTAATCTCGACGCCTTGCCCAAATAAAAGAGGCCACTGCATGCAGTGGCCTCTTTTATTTGCGGCTGTAAAAAGCCCCGATTAAACGCTGTCTTAAACAGCTGCCCTAAACGCTGTCTTAAACGGTGCGTTCCACCATCATTTTCTTAATTTCGGTAATTGCCTTGGCCGGAGACAAGCCCTTCGGGCAGGCTTTGGCGCAATTCATAATCGTGTGGCAACGATAGACGCGGAACGGATCTTCCAGATCATCCAACCGCTCGCCGGTTTTCTCATCCCGACTGTCGGCCAACCAACGGTAGGCTTGCAGCAATACGGCGGGGCCGAGGTATTTGTCGGAGTTCCACCAATAGCTTGGGCAAGAAGTCGAGCAGCAGGCGCATAGAATGCACTCATAGAGACCGTCGAGTTGTTCGCGGTCTTCTTTGCTTTGCTTCCACTCGCCTTGCGGGGTCGGCGTATCGGTTTTGAGCCAAGGCTCGATCGATTCATATTGCGCATATAAATTGGAAAGGTCCGGCACCAAGTCTTTGATGACCGGCATATGCGGCAAAGGATAAATCGCAATATCGCCCTTCACATCGTCGAGACCCTTGGTGCAGGCCAGAGTGTTTTGGCCGTCGATGTTCATGGCGCAAGAGCCACAAATACCCTCGCGGCACGAGCGACGGAAAGTCAAAGTCGAATCGACTTCGTTTTTCACCTTAATCAAAGCATCCAAAACCATCGGTCCGCAATCATCGGCATCAATCGTATAAGTGTCGACGCGCGGATTGGCTTCATCATCTGGATTCCAGCGATAGATTTTCAACGTCCGTGGGTTCGCAATGGTTCCCTCGGCTGCGTGAACTACGCCCTTATCGATTTTTGAATTTGCTGGCAGTGCAATCTCAACCATAATCTTCGCGCTCCCTTAGTAAACTCGAGCTTTCGGCTCGATATAGCTGACTTCATTGGTCAAAGTGTAATCATGCACGCCGCGATATCCGATGGTGGCTTTGCCTTTGGCATCGACATAGGCCAGCGTGTGTTTCATGTAGTTTTCGTCATCGCGCTCTGGGAAATCTTCGCGCGCATGTCCCCCGCGGCTTTCTTTGCGCGCATTGGCGCCTTCTACCGTGGCAATGGCTTGCACAATGAGATTGTCAAATTCTAGCGTCTCGATGAGATCTGAATTCCAGATGAGCGAGCGGTCGGCGATGCCAATGTCGTCCATGCCACGAACCACGTCTTGCATCCGCTTGCAGCCCTCTTCCAAAATTTCGCCACTCCGGAACACGGCGCAATTTTCTTGCATGGCGCGCTGCATTTCACCGCGTAGCTCTGAGGTTGGCGTCGAGCCATCGGCGTTGCGGAAACGCTCCAAACGATCGACCGCTGCATGGCCTGCATTACTGGCCAAAGGGGCATGGCCTTCGCCGGGCGTAACCACTTCGGAAGCCCGAATGGCGGCCGCGCGGCCAAACACCACAAGGTCGATCAAAGAGTTGGAACCCAACCGGTTGGCGCCGTGAACCGACACGCAAGCCGCTTCGCCGATGGCCATCAGACCCGGCACAATGCGCGCCTCGTCCTCTTCGCTCGGGTTCAGCACTTCGCCGTTATAATTGGTTGGAATGCCGCCCATATTGTAATGCACAGTCGGCAAGACCGGGATTGGCTCTTTGGTCACATCAACGCCCGCAAATACTTTGGCGCTTTCCGAAATACCCGGCAAACGCTCGGCCAGAATATCTGGGTCGAGGTGGTCGAGATGCAGATAGATGTGGTCTTTATTGGGGCCAACACCGCGGCCTTCGCGAATTTCAATGGTCATCGAGCGCGATACGACATCGCGCGACGCCAAATCTTTCGCCGATGGCGCATAGCGTTCCATAAAGCGTTCGCCTTCGGAGTTGATCAAAATACCGCCCTCGCCACGCGAGCCCTCGGTAATCAGGCAACCCGCGCCGTAAATGCCGGTTGGGTGGAACTGCACAAATTCCATGTCTTGCAAAGGAAGTCCGGCGCGAATAACCATCGCCGAGCCATCGCCGGTGCATGTGTGGGCAGAGGTCGCAGAGAAATAGGCGCGGCCATAGCCACCCGTTGCCAAGATAACTTGCTTGGCTTGGAAACGGTGCAGCGTTCCCGTCGACATTTCTAGCGCGATGACGCCGACACAACGGTCTTCGTCCATAATCAAGTCGAGCGCGAAATATTCGATGAAAAACTCAGTGTCATGGCGCAAAGACTGGCCATAGAGCGTGTGCAAAATGGCGTGGCCTGTGCGGTCGGCGGCGGCGCAAGTGCGCTGAGCAATGCCCTCACCGAAATTGGTGGTCATGCCACCAAATGGACGCTGGTAAATTTTACCTTCTTCGGTACGCGAGAACGGCACGCCAAAATGCTCCAGCTCATAGACGGCTTCGGCAGCATTGCGGCAGAGATATTCGATCGCATCTTGGTCGCCCAACCAGTCTGACCCCTTAACGGTGTCATACATGTGCCAGCGCCAATCGTCGTCGCCCATATTACCAAGAGCTGCGGAAATGCCGCCTTGCGCGGCAACTGTGTGCGAACGGGTTGGAAATACTTTGGAAATACAAGCGGTCTTTAGACCCCGCTCGGAACAGCCAAGGGCAGCCCGCAGGCCAGACCCGCCAGCGCCAACAACAATGACATCAAATTGGTGATCGGTGAATTCGTAACTCATAAAACTCTCCAGCTTTGAGCCGCGCTAAGCGGACCCAAGGTTTCGTAAAATCATTTAGCCAATAACTAGCTTCAGCACGGCCAAAATGCAGGCCACGCCAATGGTGAAGGCAAAAAACTGATTGGCAATCAGGGCCAATAATTTGCTCGCTTCGCCGTGAATGTAATCTTCAATCACCACCTGCAACCCAAGGCGCATGTGATAAACCGCCGAGACAATCAGCAGCAGCATAATCAGGCCGATGAAAGGATTGCCCAAAAAGGCGGTCATCGTGGCGTAATCAGAGCCCGCATGGACAACCAAAGCGCCAACCAAAAACAGCATCAAAGGAATATTTGCTAGTGCGGTAACGCGCTGCATGAAAAAATGCTCTGTGCCTTTTTTAGCCGAGCCAAGGCCGCGTACGCGCGACAGGGGGGTTCGCATATCCGACATTAAAACGCTCCCATATAAGCATAGGCCGCGACCCAAACACCGGCCGTCAAAATGAGCGGCAAAATGCTGGTCAGGCGGGCGATAATTTCGACGTGCTTAAGATCAAAGCCGCGACCGGTATCCCAAATGAAATGGCGCAAGCCGCCAAACATGTGGTGGAACAAAGCCCAGCTATAGCCAAATAAAACCAGACGACCGTACCAAGCCGAAGACACAGCTTGCACTTGCGCATAGCTTTCCGGCCCCGTAGCAGCCGCCAATAGCCACCACGCCAATAGAACCGTGCCAGCGTACAAAGCGACGCCCGTGGCGCGGTGTAAAATCGAGAGCATCATTGTCAGCGTCCAGCGATAAATCTGGATATGTGGCGACAAAGGTCTCGCGCGAGTTGTTTGATCGGTCATTCGATAGCTCCTAAAGCTCGAACCCCTCTTGAAACGAGGGACAAGCCGAGAGTATACACGCAAAAATATGGAAAATGCCAAACCTCATATCGCGCCATGCTGTCGCACGATAAAACCGGCCTAGGGCCCGAAAAAAATCTACCCGCGCGCCATATAGAGCCAGATATCCAGCTCTAAAATCACCTCTGGCAGACGCTTGCTTTCCGCGTCGAGATGCGGAAAATCATTTATATTCAGGCCTTTGCGCCCTTTTATCATAATTTGGCGCAAGCGCAGCGCGCCCACATCGGGCCGGGTTTCAAAGCTGGCTTTATCCAAAACCTCGGACCAGCCATAAATTGTATCGCCAGCGAAAGCAGGCGCCGCATGAGTGCCGCTATTGAGCGTGGCCATGGCGCCGGCGTTTTCAAAACCGTTAAAGCGCATGGCCGTAGCGTGCGAAATAATGTGGCCTCCATAAATCAGCCGTTGGCCGAAGCGACTGTCGGCTTGCAAGTGCGCATCAAAATGAACTTCTGCGGTATTTTGATAGGCCCGTGTCGCCATCATATGTTCGCTGTCCTCTAGGGTGACGCCGCCGCCATGGGCCATTCTCTCCCCCACCTCAAAGCTCTCCCAAAGGCGGGGGCTGCCGGCGGCCACACAGTTCCAAAGCCCATAATCGGCCTGCGGAAGCGGCAAATCAGCCGCAACGACATGGGCCGCAATATCGGGCCAAGCGGTTTTGGGGTCGAGGTTTGGGGCTGGCGAGCTGGCATCGCGTTTTTTTACCATGACCCAACGCACATAAGACAAGACTTGCGCTTCGTGCTGATTGACCCCCCGCGTGCGCACCATAACAATTCCGGTTTCGCCGCTTTTGTTTTCGCGCAAGCCAATGACTTGCGAGCTGGCCGACAAAGTATCGCCGGCAAAAACTGGCGCGCCAAACTGGCCCTCGCCATAGCCTAAATTAGCCAGCGCATGGCGGGAGACATCCGGCACGGATTTACCAAACACAATATGAAACACCAGCCAGTCTTCCAGCGGACGGTCGCGCAAACCCAGCTGCTGCGCGAAAGGCGCGCTAGAGTGCAAAGGATTGCGCCCGCCATAAAGCGCTTGATAGAGCGCACCATCGCCCTCGCCCAGCGTGCGCGGCGTGGCATGCACCAGCGTTTCGCCTAGGGTGAAGTCTTCAAAATATCGGCCGTTGGGGAAATAAGTTTGGGTCATAAGGCGATGATAAAGGTTTAACTTCGAGACGCAATCGCTTGTGCGATCTCGAGCGTGCGGGCGGCGATATTGCGGTGCAATAATTCGGTCATCTTACCGTCGATTTTCAACACGCCTTTGCCAGCGTTTGCAGGGTCGGCGAAAGCGGCGACGATATTTCGGGCTTGCTCGACCTCCAAGTCGGAAGGGCCAAACGCCGCGTGGCATAGCTCCAGCTGACTGGGGTGGATGAGCGTCTTGCCGTCAAACCCCATATCGGCGCCTTGCTGGCATTCCGCCTCAAAGCCTTCCGCATCGGAAATATGATTGTACACGCCGTCCAATATCGTCAGGCCGAATTGGCGCGCTGCCAATAAAGACAAGGTGAGGCTGGTGAGCATAGGCGCGCGCCCGGGCACTAAGCTGGCACGCATTTCTTTGGCCAAATCATTGGTGCCCATGACAAAAGTCGTCAGCCGCGTGGTTTGCGCGCAAGCCGCCAAGGCTTCAAGATTGAAAATCGCTTGCGGCGTTTCAATCATAATCCATAAATCACAAGCCTCCGGTATCGCCTTTTGCAAGGCCGCAACCTCTTCCGGCGTCGAGACTTTGGGCGCCAGAACAGCATTGGGGCTTTGCGCGTCAGCCAGATTATGCAGCGCCACCAAATCCTCCACGCCCCACGGCGTATCCAAAGCATTGATCCGCACAATCGTCTCGCTGGCGCCATAGCCGCCTTCGCGCAAGGCCGCGCAAACCAAATCGCGCGCCTCCGCTTTGGCCTCCGGCGCCACCGCGTCTTCTAAATCCAGCAGCAGGCAATCGGCATCCAGGGTGCGCGCTTTATCGAGCGCACGGGCATTGGCACCGGGCATATAAAGCGCCGAGCGGCGAGGTCGGGTGGAAGGGGTAGACGTCATTTTTAAATTCCCGTGCAGTCAGAGGCTAAGCAGATGTATAGTGAGCAGATTACTGATTTTAACCAAAGGGACAAGATGAAGCGTAAACCCATCGTGTTGGTACTTTCGAGCCAAGTGGTAAGTGGCCAGGTTGGGCTGAATGCCATGCAGCCTGCGTTTCGTGCCTTAGAGCTAGAAACCGTATCCCTTCCGACCACTTTATTGGCCGCCCATCCAGCCGCTTTTCCACAACATGGCAAGCCTGCCGGCGGCGCTTTGCCAGCCAGCCAAATGCTGGAGATGGTCGATTGGCTGCTCGAAGCGGGCGCCCTAGAAAATTGCGCCGCCATCGTAACGGGCTATTTGCCAAGCCCCGAACATGTGCAGGCGGCCGCGCAAATTATACGCCAAGTAAAAAGCCTAAACCCCGATATGGTGTATGCCTGCGACCCAATTTGTGGCGACAACGGGCGCCTGTATTTGCCCGAGGCCGTGGTGGACGGCTTAAAACAATCCCTCTTGCCGCTGGCCGATATCGCCACGCCGAACTTATTCGAACTCTCCCAGCTCAGCGCCATGTCGAAGCTCACCGACACGCCCCAAAGCATCCAAGCCGCGCGCGCGCTCGGCGTGCCCCAAGTGCTGGTCACCTCCGCGCCCGCGCCCGAGGACGGGCGCATCGCTGTTTTGCAGGTGACGGGAGAAGATGTTTTGCGCTGTGAAACCACGCGCGCACCGAGCGCGCCCCATGGCATGGGAGATTTATTTTCCGCGCTTTATTTGGGTCTGCATTTAAAAGCCGAGCCAAAAGCTTTGGGGGTGGCGTGTGCTACCCTAGCGCAAATCGCCAGCAACAATTTGGAAGCCACGCAACTGCCCCATGGGCCGGTGCGTCTTGCCTCCGCGGCTATTCAGGAAAAAATAAACCTCTAAGCGTCGAGCTTAACGCGGCTTTTGGTCAGGTGCTTTTGGGTTAGCAGCTCGGCAATTTGAACGGCGTTTAGAGCCGCGCCTTTGCGCAAATTATCCGACACCACCCAAATGGACAGGCCATGCTCGACCGTTGGGTCAACGCGCAAACGAGAGACGAAAGTCTCATAATCGCCGACGCATTCGATGGGCGTCACATAGCCGTCATCTTCGCGGCGATCGACCACCAACACGCCGTCTGCCGCCTCGAGGGCATCATAGGCTTGAGTTTCCGAAATCTCGCTTTCAAACTCAATGGTTACCGCTTCCGAATGGCCGACAAAAACCGGCACGCGCACGCAAGTCACCGCCATGGCGATATCTGGGTCGAGAATTTTTTGCGTCTCAACCTGCATTTTCCATTCTTCTTTGGTGCTGCCGCCCTTCATAAATTCATCAATATGCGGGATGACATTAAAGGCAATCTGCTTGGTGAAATTCTCGCGCTTCAGCTCGTCATTTACAAACACGGCGCGGGTTTGGGTAAATAACTCATCCATCGCCGACGCGCCGGCGCCCGACACCGACTGATAGGTCGAGACAACAAGGCGTTTGATTTTGGCGACATCATGCAAAGGCTTCAAAGCCACCATCAATTGCGCTGTCGAGCAATTGGGATTGGCAATAATATTGCGCTGGGTATAGCCCGCCAGCGCCTCTGGATTTACTTCCGGCACAATCAGGGGCACATCGTCTTCCATCCGATAGAGCGATGAATTATCGATGACAATGCAGCCAGCTTTGGCGGCTTTGGGCGCATATTCTTTGGTCGGGCCCGAGCCGCAAGCAAACAAGGCAATATCAGCTTGAGAAAAATCGTAAAATTCCAAGGCCTGGGCTTTCAAGGTGCGGTCCCCAAAGCTGACTTCTCTGCCTTGGCTTTTGCGCGAGGCAACACAGTCCAGACGCGCCAGCGGAAACTTGCGCTCGTCTAGAATATTAAGTATTTCGCGACCGACATTTCCGGTCGCCCCAACCACCGCGACAACATAAGACATATTATTTTCCCAATTCTGTGAGCGCTGCCAAAACGGCATCGCCCATGCCGGAAGTGCCAACTTCTTGGCAACCCGCTTGCATAATGTCGCCCGTGCGCACGCCTTTATCCAACACATGGGTGACGGCATTTTCCAGCAGGTCTGCATCGTCGCCGCGCTCAAACGTATAGCGCAACGCCATCGCAAAACTCATGATCGACGCAATCGGGTTGGCTTTGCCCTGACCCGCAATATCTGGCGCCGAACCGTGTACTGGCTCGTATAAGGATTTCGACCGACCTGTGGTCGCATCGGGCGCGCCCAAAGACGCCGAAGGCAACATGCCCAATGACCCCGTCAGCATCGCCGCGATATCGGACAAAATATCGCCGAACAAATTGTCGGTGACCAGCACATCATACTGCTTGGGATTGCGCACCAATTGCATGGCGCAATTATCGGCCAGCACGTGTTCGAGTTCCAATTCAGGAAACTCGGAGGTGATGATTTTGGTCACTTCTTCGTTCCACAAAAGGCCCGATTCCATGACATTGCGTTTTTCAGAAGACGCCAAACGCTTGCCGCGTTTCATGGCCAAATCGCCGGCTACGCGCGCGATGCGCTCGATCTCATAGGTTTCGTAAACTTGCGTATTGACGCCGCGACGCTGGCCATTGCCAAGGTCTTCAATGCCGCGCGGTTCGCCAAAGTAAACGCCGCCTGTGAGCTCGCGCACAATCATAATGTCGAGGCCTTCCACCAATTCGCGCTTCAAAGAAGACGCATCGGCGAGCGCTGGAAAGCAAATGGCGGGACGCAAATTAGCAAATAATCCCATGTCGGAGCGCAACCGCAAAAGACCCGCTTCGGGGCGCGCTTCATACGCTACCTTATCCCACTGCGGACCGCCCACAGCACCAAACAGAACCGCGTCTGACTGCATGGCCTTGTCCATCGCCGCATCGGAGATGGCCGCGCCGTGCACGTCATAAGCCGCACCGCCGACGAGGTCTTCGTCGAGATTGACCTGAAAGCCGCGCGCGTCGCCGAACCAACCGATGATGCGGCGCACTTCGCCCATTACTTCTGGGCCAATGCCGTCGCCTGGCAAGATGAGAATATTTTCCATTTTTAAATCCTTACTGGCATCGCAAATGCCGGCTGCTCTAGCGCCAAGGCTGGTCTGCCAAAGCCGTTTCATAGGTGTCGATAGACGTGGACTTTTGCAACGTCAGGCCAATATCGTCGAGGCCTTCGAGCAGACATTTTTTGCGGAACGCATCGACTTCAAAAGCAATCGTGCCGCCATCGGGGCCTTTAATCGTTTGGCTTTCCAAATCGATCGTCACCGTGGCATTGGCGCCGCGTTTGGCGTCATCCATCAATTTATCGACATCGGCTTGCGGCAAAACAATCGGCAAAATGCCGTTTTTGAAGCAGTTATTGTAAAAAATATCTGCAAAGCTCGTCGAGATAACGCAGCGGATACCAAAATCCAACAACGCCCAAGGCGCATGCTCGCGGCTTGAGCCGCACCCGAAATTATCGCCAGCCACCAAAACTTCGGCTTCGCGATAGGCGGCTTGGTTGAGCACGAAATCAGCGACTTCTTCGCCTTCGGGCGTATAGCGCATTTCATCGAATAGGTTTTTGCCCAAGCCAGAGCGCTGGATGGTTTTCAAAAACTGTTTTGGGATAATCATATCCGTATCGACATTCAAAATGTCTAGCGGCGCGGCAATCCCGGTCAGATGATTGAACTTTTGCATGGGTTAGCCCTCCGCTTTCAAGTTACGAATATCCGTGAAGTGGCCCGTCACGGCAGCCGCAGCCGCCATTTCTGGGGATACCAAATGGGTGCGTCCGCCGCGCCCTTGGCGGCCCTCAAAATTACGGTTAGAGGTCGAAGCACAGCGCTCGCCTGGCTGCAATTTATCGGCATTCATCGCCAGACACATCGAGCAACCTGGCTCGCGCCATTCAAAGCCCGCGTCGATGAAAATCTTATCCAGACCCTCTTTTTCGGCCTGCAGTTTAATCAGGCCCGAGCCTGGCACAACCATGGCCGAAACGCTCGGCACGACGGTTTTGCCTTTGGCAATGGCGGCCGCCGCACGCAAATCTTCAATGCGGCTATTGGTGCAAGAGCCGATAAACACGCGGTCAATGGCGACTTCTTGCATCGGCGTGCCTGCGGTCAGGCCCATATAATCGAGCGCGCGCTCGGTTGATTTGCGGCGCGCTTCGTCTTTAATGTCGGCTGGATTGGGCACGGAACCATCGATAGAAATAACGTCTTGTGGACTGGTGCCCCAAGTGACCAAAGGCGGCAAGTCGGAGGCATCGATGGTAACCTCTTTATCGAAAACGGCATCGCCATCTGAAGACAGCGTGCGCCAATAGGCGACCGCCTGATCCCAATCGGCACCCTTGGGGGCTTTGGCGCGGCCTTCGAGGAAGGCATAGGTTTTCTCGTCCGGTGCCACAAGGCCCGCCCGTGCGCCTGCCTCGATGGACATATTACACAAAGTCATACGGCCTTCGATGGAGAGCGCTTCAATGGCGGGGCCTGCATATTCCAGCACATAGCCCGTGCCGCCCGCTGTGCCAATTTCGCCGACAATGGCAAGGGCAATATCTTTGGCGGTAATATAGTCCGGCGCCTCGCCCACCACATTAATGCGGAAGTTTTTGGCTTTTGATTGAATGAGCGTTTGGGTGGCCAACACATGCTCGACTTCGGACGTGCCAATGCCATGCGCCAAAGCGCCAAAAGCGCCATGGGTAGAGGTGTGGCTATCGCCGCACACAATGGTCAGGCCTGGCAAAGTAAAGCCTTGCTCGGGGCCCGTCACATGCACGATGCCTTGGCGAATGTCATCCATAGCGACATATTCAAGCCCGAACTCGGCGCAGTTTTTTTCCAAAGTCTGGATTTGCAATTTGCTTTCCGGATCTTCGATCGCGTCGACCCCGCCGGTGCGGTCGGTCGTCGGAATATTGTGGTCTGCAAGGGCGAGTACTTTATGCGGCGCGCGCACGGTTCGGCCCGTCATCCGCAAGCCTTCAAAAGCTTGCGGGCTGGTTACTTCATGCACCAAATGACGGTCGATATACATCAAGCAGTTTCCGTCTGCTTGCTCATCTACCATATGAGCATTCCAAATTTTGTCGTAAAGCGTGGTCCCGGTCATAACTGCTGCCTTTATTTTTTACGAGGGCTGCCTTCCCCCCGCCCCAAAGAGTTTGGGGAATGAATGGAGTTCGCGGCTCTCGAAAGAAATCTTAGGCGTCAGTGTCGACGCTAGGAGCCTCCTTGGCCGCGGATTTTGGTGTGGTTTTTGCGTCTGCCTTGGTCGATTTCAAGCGACGCTCGGTAATTCGAGCGGCTTTACCGGTCAGGCCACGCAGATAATAAAGTTTCGCACGACGCACACGACCCCGGCGAACCAGGTCAATGCTGTCTACCAGAGGAGAGTAAATTGGGAAAACCCGTTCCACGCCCTCACCGTAAGAAATTTTACGCACGGTGAAATTTTCATTCAAGCCGCCGCCAGCGCGTGAAATGCACACGCCTTCAAAAGCCTGAATACGCTCGCGCGAACCTTCGATTACTTTTACATTCACTTTCACTGTGTCGCCAGGTTGGAAATCCGGTACGGATTTCTCGGCGGTCAGTTCAGCCATGTGTTCGCGTTCTAATTCTTCAATAACATTCATTTGCGTCACCATTTGCGCGTGTTTCGATGCGACACCTGTCTCATCGGATGTGGGGATTTACCATGGCTTTAGGGTTGTGTCACCCCTTTTCGGGCGATTCACCATTGTTTTTTCACTTTTTGGGCGCGCTGTCGTTTTGCGGCAAATCTTCCAGCAAATCTGGACGCCGCTCTTGGGTCATCTCCAGCGCGCGTTGTCGGCGCCATTTATCTAGTTTTTCATGGTCGCCAGAGGTCACAACTTCGGGAATTTCCATCCCTTCCCAGACCTGCGGGCGAGTATAGTGGGGATGCTCAAGCAAGCCACCTGATTGAACCGAAAAGCTCTCTTGCAAGCCGCTTTCCACCTTGCCCATCACGCCCGGCAGAAGCCGAATAATACTATCCAACATCACCAAAGCCGCGGGCTCGCCACCGGAGAGGATATAATCCCCGAGCGAGACTTCTAGGGGCGCGCGCGCCTCGATAAAACGCTCATCAATGCCCTCATAACGATTGCAAAAGAAAATCGCGCCCGCGCCTTCGGCCAGCTCTTGCGCTAAGTCTTGCGTCCAAGGCACGCCGCGTGGGCTTGGCAAAAGCACCGGCAATTCATGCTGCGCCGTCACGCTGTCTAAGGCAGAGGCCGCCACATCGGCGCGCATCACCATGCCGGCGCCACCACCAGCTGGCGTATCGTCGATATTTTTATGTTTGCCTTGGCCATGCTCGCGCACGTCATGGGTGGTTAACGACCACAGGCCGTCTTCGCGCGCGCGTCCGGCCAGGCTTTCGCCCAAACAGCCTGGAAACATGGCTGGGAAACCGGTGATGATATGGGCGTTCCAGCTCATTCGATCTCTCCCGCGTCTTCAGGAGCGGCTTCGGTTTCTTGCGGCGGCACGAGGGTTAACTGCCCGCCCGCCATATCCACATGGGGCACCACTTGTTTGGTGAAGGGATAAAACGAGCCGTCGATTTCTAATAAATCGCCCGCCCCAAAATTATGAACTGCGGCCACTTCGCCCAAGCCCTCGCCCTGTGCGCTGACGACCTTCAGGCCGATAAGATCGGCATAATAAAAGTCATCTTCTTGCGCTAATTTGGGCAATTGATCGCGCGAGACATACAGCTCAACGCCGCGCAAAGCAACGGCCGCATCGCGGTCGTCGATGCCTTTAAAGGTTACGCGGGCACTTTCCGCTTTGCCTTTTTCGCCCTTGCAAGAGGTCAAAACAAAGACCCGCTCCCCGAGTTTATCGGTGAGCGGGCCATAGGCCGCAATATCGTGCGGCGATTGTGTGAAGGTTCGCACCTTCATAGCGCCGCGCACCCCATGCGGAGCCCCGATCACGCCCAAACAAACGAGCGCGTCAGGTATCGCTGGAGCGCGCGATGCCAATTAAGCGTCTTTTTCAGAAGCCTCAGCAGCTTCTTCAGCTGGTGCTTCTTCGGCAGGCGCTTCTTCAGCTGGGGCTTCTTCCGCAGCAGGCGCTTCTTCGGCTGGAGCTTCTTCCGCAGCAGGGGCTTCCTCGGCTGGGGCTTCTTCCACAGCAGGGGCGGCCGCCGCAGCAGCGGCTTCGGCTGCGGCTTCTTCCGCGGCAGCTTTGGCAGCTTCTTCAGCTTC
Organism: Rhodobiaceae bacterium; assembly: GCA_018673175.1. Classification (GTDB taxonomy): domain Bacteria; phylum Pseudomonadota; class Alphaproteobacteria; order RS24; family RS24; genus UBA8337. The sequence continues at coordinate 72,361 of JABHDF010000067.1, forward strand.
TTTTTGAGCTTCTACACGCTCTAGTGCTTTTTGGCCTGGCTTGCCTTTATTTGGATTGTTGCGCTCTTCGCGCTTCCAAAGGCCAACATCTTGCAAGAAACGCGAAACGCGGTCGGAAGGCTTGGCGCCTTGCTCGATCCAATGTTTGGCGCGATCGGCGTCTAGCACAACGCGCTCACCGCCGTCTTTTGGCAGCAATGGATTATAGGTGCCGAGTTTTTCAATATAACGACCATCGCGAGGCATACGGCTATCCGCCACAACGATGCGATAGAATGGACGCTTTTTAGAGCCGCCACGCGACATACGAATTTTCAAAGCCATTTTTAGTTCCTTTCAACGAACAATAAATTAGTCAATCTGGTAAGCGGGCGACCCCTCTTGGGCTCGACCCTCGTGTCTCTATTTCTTTTTCGGGGGAAGCCCCAAACCTTTTAAAAAATCAGGTGGCGCACTGGCGCCGCCCAATTTGGATAAATCTGCAAGCGATCCAGACCCCTTCGAGGGATCTTGTTGGGCCGCCATGTTTTGCATATCGGTCAAGCTCGGCATGTCGGGCATATTCGGCATTTGACCCGGAGCCATAGTGCCGCCCATTCCGCCGCCCATATTGCCGCCGCCCATGCCGCCCAGCATACCTGCCAGACCTTTCATGCCGCCTTTGCCCAATTTCTTCATCATGTCGGCCATCTGCCGATGCATTTTGAGAATTTTATTCACGTCCTGCACGCTGGTGCCCGAGCCCGCCGCGACGCGTTTTTTACGACTGGCGTTCAGCAGTTTCGGGTTTTCCCGTTCGCCCATCGTCATCGACGAGACAATCGCGGCTTGGCGCAGTAATTCGCGCTCATCCATTCCCATGGAGGCGACTTGCTTCTTCATTTTGCCCATGCCTGGCAACATGCCCAAAACGCCCGACATGCCGCCCATGCGTTGCATTTGCATCAATTGTTCGGCCATATCGTCCAGCGTGAACACGCCTTTTTTCATGCGGGCCGCCATTTTTTCGGCTTTATCCGCATCTATGGTTTCGGCAGCTTTTTCTACCAGCCCGACGACATCGCCCATGCCAAGAATACGGTTGGCGACGCGCGTCGGGTCAAAGATTTCTAATTTGTCGATGGCTTCGCCAACGCCCAAAAACTTAATCGGCACGCCCGTCACATAGCGCATCGACAAAGCCGCACCGCCTCGGCCGTCGCCGTCGGCGCGGGTCAAAACAATGCCGGTCAGGGAAACGCGAGCGCCAAATTGTGCCGCAATGGTTACCGCCTCTTGGCCGGTCAGGCTATCGGCAACCAGCAAAACTTCTTTCGGCGCGGCCGCCGCTTCGATCGCGGCCATTTCGCCCATCAGGGCTTCATCGACATTGGTCCGCCCTGCGGTATCGAGCATCACCACATCAAAGCCGCCCAGCTTGCCGGCCTGTACGGCGCGTTTGGCAATATCGACCGGCGATTGCCCGTCGACGATGGGCAGGGTTTCAACTTCAATTTGTTGACCCAGAACTTTCAATTGCTCCATCGCGGCGGGGCGCTGGGTATCCAGCGAGGCCATCAGGACTTTGCGTTTTTCTTGGCGTTTTTCTGGCGCGGCGCCCGAGCGGATGAATTTAGCTAATTTGGCGGTCGAAGTGGTTTTACCCGAACCTTGCAGACCCACCATCATCATCACGACAGGGGGAACCGCATCAAACGAGAGAGGCTCGGCCGTGCCCAGCATTTCGATGAGGCCATCATTGACGATTTTGACCATTTGCTGGCCCGGCGTCACAGATTTTAAAACCTGCGCCCCAATGGCGGCGGGGCGCACATTATCGAGGAAGGCACGCGCCACGGGCAAAGCCACATCGGCTTCCAAAAGGGCGGTACGAATTTCGCCCAGCGCGGCGTCGACGTCTTTTTCAGACAGCGCACCGCGGCCGCGTAAGCGGTCGAATATCGAACCTAAATTTTCGCTCAGCGTGTCAAACATGCGTTTCGCGTTTCGCCTCAACCAAAATTGCACCCGCGGGCAAAGCTTGCTGGCGGGTGGCGACCTTGCCCCATTGGGCGAAGACCAAAATGAATATCGCTTCTGTTCAGAAGTGGCGCCAACTTAGGCAGACAAAGCGTTTAAGTCAAGCGTCTGGTGTTTGCGGGCGCGAGCGCTTATATAAAAGTCATGGCACAAGAAACCCATATCGCGTTTTGCAAAATGAACGGCCTTGGCAATGCCTTCGTGGTCATAGACGCCCGCACGCATTCGTTCGCTTTAACGGGCGATGACGCGCGCGCGCTCGCCAATGCTGCAAACTCGGCCACCAAAGGCTGTGACCAAGTGCTGATCCTTCATCCCTCGCGCAAAGCCGACGAGCCAGCCGTTTTCATGCAGATTTTTAACGCCGACGGCGGCGAAGTCGAAGCTTGTGGCAATGGCGCGCGCGCCGTGGCGTCGTTTTTAGCCAGAGAGGGTCACCCCCAAGTCACGCTAGAAACGCTGGGCGGCACCTTACAGTGCTCGACCCAATTGGACGCCGACATGGCGCAGGTGAGCATTCAAATGCCGCTGCCGATATTTGGCGCGCCCGAAACCTTGCGCGCCGATTTGCCCGACGCCGTGCCAGTCAATATGGGCAACCCCCATGGCGTCTTGTTTGTGGACACGGACACGAAAGCGCTCGCGTCGGACATTGGTCCCGCGCTCGAGACCCATGCGGCGTTTCCCGACGGCGCCAATATTAATTTCGCCCGCCTCGCGGCACCGCAAACCTTGCGGCTCGACACATGGGAGCGCGGCGCGGGCCTCACGTTAGCTTGCGGCACGGGCGCTTGCGCCAGCGCCGCGGCGGCGGTGCATAGCCAAGTTTGTGCGCCCGGTGCCATAACGGTGCGTCCGCCGTTCAACCAAGACGATAATGCGCACGATGTAATGGTCATCGATTATCAGCCCGATACACATTTAATTATGACGGGTCCTGCGCAATTCGAATTCGACGGCGAGCTAACCCTATGACCCCGCCAAACGTAAAAGTCGAGAATTTTGGCTGCCGCCTGAACGCGCTCGAAGGTGATAGCGTGCAGGCTTTTGCGCAAGCTGCGGGGCTTCAAAACACCACCATCATCAATGGCTGCGCCGTCACCGGCGAGGCCATGCGCCAAGCCCGCCAAGCCGCCCGCAAAGCCAAACGCGCCAACCCCGAAGGACAAGTCATCGTGACCGGATGTGCGGCCCAAACCGACGCCGAGCAGTTTATTGCCATGCCCGAAGTCGACCGCGTGATCGGCAATGAAGAAAAACTAAGCGCCAATGCCTATTCCACCCAGGGGGCACAGGGGGCACAAGGCGCAAAAACCAATCCGGTTAGCGATATTATGAGCTTGGCGCGCGCCACCCCCTTGCCACCCACGCCCCAGACCGGACGCTCGCGCGCTTTTGTGCAAGTACAAACCGGATGCGACCATCGCTGCACGTTTTGCATTATACCTTTCGGACGCGGCAACTCGCGCTCCGTGCCCGTAGACGACGTGGTGGCGCGATGCCAGCTTTTGGTCGATCAGGGGCATAAAGAAATTGTCCTCACAGGCGTGGATGTCACGTCTTACGGGCCCGATATTGGCGAAGCGGGACTGGGGGCTTTGGTGCGGGCTATTTTGACCAAAGTGCCCGAGCTGCCCCGTTTGCGCTTATCGTCCATAGATGCGGTGGAAATAGATGGCAATCTTTTGGATATGGTCATCGCCGAGCCGCGCTTGATGCCGCATTTGCATTTATCTTTGCAAGCTGGCGACAATATGATTTTGAAGCGGATGAAGCGCCGCCATACGCGCGAAGAAGCCATCGACTTTTGCGCCAAACTGAAACAAGCCCGCCCCGACATTGCCTTTGGCGCCGATCTAATCGCAGGGTTTCCGACCGAGACCGATGCGATGTTTGAAAATTCTATAAAGCTCGTCGAGCAATGCGAGCTGACGTGGCTGCATGTGTTTCCCTATTCGCCGCGCCCCGATACGCCGGCCGCGCGCATGCCCCAATTGGATGGCCCGACCATTAAAGCGCGCGCCGCCGCCTTGCGCCAAGCTGGCGATGGCCAACGCCAACGCTGGCTCGATGCCCAACATGGCCAAACGCTAAGTGTATTGGTCGAGAAACAAGGCGATGTGAAAAGCGAGGGCCGCAGTGGTAATTTCGCTCGCGTACAATTGCCCCCGAAGTTTAGCGCAGGCGAGCTGGTATCGTTGCGCGTGTCTGGCCATGATGGTTTGATGCTAAGCGGAGATGTTTTATGAGCGGGTTTTTCGCCTCCCTGAAATCTGGGCTAACCAAATCTAGCAAAGCTTTGGGCGATAGCCTGTCGTTTTTGGGCGGCAAAAAATTATCCGCCAGCCAATTGGGCGAGCTGGAAGATGCGCTGATTATGGCCGACCTTGGCGTGGCCACGGCAGGCAAAATTGTCGAAAATTTGCGCGCGCGACGCGACCTCGCCGATTTGGATGAGGCCGGATTGCGCGAGGCTTTGGCCAGCGAAATTGGTACGCTCTTGGCCCCCTCGCAAAAAACCTTTGTGCTGCCCGATGCCAAACCTGCCGTTATTTTAATGAGCGGCGTGAATGGCGCGGGCAAAACCACGACGATTGGCAAATTGGCGAAGAAATTCATCACCGAAGGCAAAACCGTCATGCTGGCGGCGGGCGACACGTTTCGTGCCGCGGCCGGCGAGCAGTTACAAGTCTGGGGCGCGCGCGCAGGCGTGGCTGTGGTCTCTGCTGAGCCGGGTGCCGATGCGGCCGCACTTTCGTATCAAGCGCTGGAGCGCGCCCAAGCCGAGGGCATAGATGTCTTGATGATCGATACGGCGGGGCGCTTGCAGTCGAACGATAATTTAATGGCCGAGTTGGAAAAAATCATCCGCGTGATTGCAAAACTAGACGACACCGCCCCGCACGAAAGCCTTTTGGTTTTAGATGCGACGACGGGCCAAAACGCATTGACCCAAGCCGAAGCCTTTCTCAAACGTGCCAATGTTTCAGGCCTGATTATGACCAAACTCGATGGCACAGCGCGCGGTGGCGGCTTGGTGGCCATCTCGCAAAAATTACACTTACCGATTTATTTCATCGGCGTGGGCGAACAGGCAGAGGACTTGCAAAGTTTTGACGCCGAACAATTTGCCCTCGCCCTGACAGGCGCAACCGGAGAGAAAACCTAATGGCAGGATGGCGTAAAATTATTGAAGAATTTGCCCCGCTCGCAACTTTCTTTGTGTTGAATTCTCGAGGGCCCCAATGGTTCGACCGCCCCGAAAGCGAAAGCTTGCTGATTGCCACCGCCGGCTTTATGGCGGCCATGGCTCTGGCCCTTGCCTCAACCTATGCGCGCGGTGCGAAGCCGAATAATATGACGTTGGCTTCGGCTGGCTTTATTTTCGTCTTCGGCGGCATCACTTTGTTTTTGCAAGATGAGACTTTCATCAAAATCAAACCGACTTTGGTCTACATCCTATTCGCCAGCATTTTGGGTTTTGGGCTTTTGCGCGGGCAATCTTATTTGCAAAGACTGATGGGCGACATGTTGCCCATGGAGCCAGCCGGATGGTTGGTTTTAACGCGCCGCTGGGTGGGTTTCTTTATTTTTCTGGCGGCGCTCAATGAAGCCGTCTGGCGCACACAAACGACCGATGCTTGGGTAAGTTTTAAAGTCTTTGCGATATTGCCGCTAACCTTCGGCTTTATGATTTTGCAAATGCCTTTGCTGAAAAAACATGGCGCCCTCTCCGAGCCCAAAGACGGCCCGAAAAACTAGCCCGATTATTTTTCAGTATCGGCGGAAGCATACCGCGCACGCATGGCTTCAAAGCCGGGCGTATCGGCCCAGTTTTCTGGCTCTGAAAACGGCGCAAAATTTTCCAACTCGCGGGTTTCGTGCCAATGCTGCAGAGCATAATAAACGGCGGGAAACGCTAACTCATCCCAGGGTATCTCGTCCCATGCCATCAAAGCCACTTCTTGGCTTTCTGGCCCCGCCGCAATATTCGGGTTGCGCAACACACCGCGATAAAACATCTGCACTTGGCTAATCCGCTCGACATTATAAATGCCGATGAGCGCGCCCGTTTCCACATCCGCCCCCGCCTCTTCCATGGCCTCGCGCGCCGCGCCTTGGGCGGTGGTTTCGCGCTGTTCCATAAAACCAGCGGGCAAAGTCCAAAACCCTTTGCGCGGTTCAATGGCGCGCCGACACATGAGAATTTTTCCCTCCCATGTGGCCACCACGCCAGCGATGATCTTGGGGTTCACATAATCGATCAGCCCGCAGTGATTGCAAATGTCGCGTTCAAAGCTGTCGTCCTTGGGCACGCGTTTGCCGAATGAAATTTCATGGCCGTAGTCTTGCGATGTATCGCGAAAGGGCATGCTCTCTCCTGCGAGTTAGGGGGTGGTGAAAAAGGGAAGTATTTTGGTTTTCAAAGCGGCGGCATCGAGCGGGCCAACGTGGCGGTAAACCACGCGCGCTTGGCCATCCAAAACAAACGTCTCGGGCACGCCATAGACGCCCAAATCCAACGCCACGCGCCCGCTGGTGTCGGCCCCAATGGCCGTATAAGGATTTCCCAAACGGCCCAAAAACCGTTGTGCAGCGGCCGAATTGTCTTTGTAGTTGAGCCCAAAAATCGGCACCCCTTGGGCGGCCAATTGCATGAGAACGGGATGCTCGTCGCGGCATGGGCCACACCAACTGGCCCAGACATTTATGAGTACCGGGCGCCCTTGCGCCAAATCAGCACTGGCAAATCCGCCGTCTTGGGTGAGGCCGACAAGCGAAAACTCAGGCAGTTTCTTGCCTTCATAGGCCGAGGGTAAACGCGACGGGTCGCCCAAAAAAAGGCCCGCAAAAAACACCACCGCCAACCCCATAGCGACCGCCAAAGGCGCAAACCGCCATAGCGAAGTGTTAAGCTCTTGGAGCTCTGGGGGCTCTGGGCGCGCAGACTGGCTCATTCGCTGTCTGCTATTTCGGCTTTGACTTTACGCCATTGTGCGAAACTGCTGGCGATGAGGATCGCCAGAGGCAAAAACGTGGCGCCATAGCTTGCGTATATATAAGTGTCGTACATTCGCTTGCCTCCTTTAGGCTCCTTGGTTTGTGCGCATGCGGCGCACCCGCAATTTTTGCCGTAAAATTTCCATCTGCATTCGCGTAAGCGTGAGGGCGAAAAACAGCGCGAGAAACGCCACGCCCATAATCAGCAGCGGATATAAAAAATCGGCATGCAAAGCAGGCCGCGCCAAACGCGACACGCTGGCTGGCTGATGCAGCGTGTTCCACCAATCGACGGAAAATTTCACAATCGGCACATTGATAAACCCAACAATCGCTAAAAGCGCTGCGGTGCGTGCCGCCCGCGTTGGCTCCTCAATAGCCTGCCAAATGGCGATATAGCCGAGATAGACGAAAAGCAGCACCAACATAGAGGTCAGGCGCGCATCCCATACCCACCAAGTGCCCCACATGGGTTGGCCCCAAAGGCTGCCCGTCACCAAAGCGATGAGCGTGAACGTGGCGCCCACGGGCGCTGCGGCGCGCGCGGCGACATGGCCCAGGGGATGGCGAAAAATAAGCGCCGTCACGCTGGCAAAGAAAATGAAACTATAGCCAAATAAAGCCATCCAAGCGGCGGGCACATGGACGAACATAATTTTGACCGTCTCGCCCTGCTGATAGTCTTCTGGCACTTGGAAGGCGCGAAACAGGCCATAGGCCAAAAGCGCCAAAGCCAAAGCCCATAAGGGCGCGTGCAGGCGCGCCGCCAGTTGCATAAACCGCGTGGGGTTGGCGTAGAGCGCCGAGATATTTTCAAGTGCCTTTAGCATAGTCTCTCTTATAGCGGGTTCTGCGCTAGCGCACAGCGTTGCGTAACGCCGCAGCTATCGCGACCGGCGCGGCCAATAGACTGGCCAAACTTATCAATAGTAAAATAGCGAGGCGCGTTTCATCTACCTCGCCTGCCAAAGCCTGTCGGCTGGCACCTGCGCCAAAAATCATCACCGGCACATAAAACGGCAGGCTCAGCAAAACCGTCAGCAAGCCACCCCGGCGAACACTCACCGCAAGGCTTGCGCCAATGCCGCCCAATAAAACCAGCGCCGGACTGCCCGCCAACATGGCCAGCAAAAGCATCGGCAAATGGGCGGGTGCCAAATTTAACAAAAGTCCCGCCAAAGGGACGGCCAAAAGCAGAGGCAGCACGAGCGCAATATAATGACCCAGTAATTTTGCCAGCACGACAAACTCGAGCGGCAAAGGCATCAGCATCATTTGGTCGAGCGAGCCGTCTTCATAGTCGGCTTGAAACAGCCGATCGAGCGAGGTGAGCAACGCCATAATCAGCACCACCCACAAAAGCCCCGGCGCGAGCGCTTGCAAAAGCGCCAATTCGGGGCCCAAGCCAAACGGCATGAGCGTGACACCGATAAACAAGAAAGCCACAGCCAAAGTCGTATGCCCGCCGCGCCACGCCAAAACTGCGTGCTGGCGGCAAATGGCCCAAAACACACTCATGACGCAGCCCCCAAAGTTAGCGTTTGGGTGGCAAAGCCCAAGGGCACATGGCTCGAGGCGACAAGGATACCGCCGGCGGCCAAATGCGCGCCCGCCAGCGTGTCAATAAGGTGTTGGCCTGCTGCATCGAGCGCGGTCATCGGCTCGTCCAGCAACCAGACAGGGCGGGGCGCGAGGCATAGTTTGGCCAGTGCCAGGCGGCGCCTTTGCCCCGCCGAAAGATCCCCGACGGTTTGCCAGCCACGGTTGTCCAGCCCCAAAAGAGGGAGTAAATCGATCGCATTTTTGGGCGCGCCCCACAAAGCCGCGTCAAACGCCAGCGTTTCGCCAACCCTCAGCGGGTTTTTCAAACCATCCGCATGGCCGATAAAATGAACGCGAGGCGGGCGCGTATCGCCAAAAGAAATCGTGCCCACTTCGACGGGAAGAAAGCCTGCAATTTGGCGCAATAAAGAGGTTTTGCCACTGCCATTGGCGCCATAAAGGGCTAGCGCTTCGCCAGGGGCTAGAGTTTGCGAAATCCCCTCAAACAGCTGCCGAGCCCCACGCGAACACGCCAGACCCTCCAGCCTTAAATGGGCTGGGTCTGGGTAGGCATTGGGCAGGAAATTTTTTTGCGGCTTCGCCATAGTATTTTCGGTCATACTTCTTTATAACGCAGATGCCTGCCGAAGAGAGCAGGGTTTACTTTTTGAGACTATTGCAGGAGCGCGACCTATGCCACAAGCAAAAAAGGCACAAGCCAAAAAGCCACAAGTGAAATCATCGAAAAATACCGATCAGCATCCGGATAGTTTTAAATCCCGCAAAGTGCTGAAAGTTGGCAATAAGTCCTACGTCTATTTCAGCCTGAAAGCGGCCGAAAAAAATGGCTTGAAGGGCATTTCCAAACTCCCCAATTCCATGAAAGTTCTGCTGGAAAACCTGTTGCGCCATGAAGACGGCCGCACGGTGAACGCGGATGACATCAAGGCCGTGCAGCAATGGATGACCAAGTGCAAATCAACCCGTGAGATTGCCTATCGTCCCGCCCGCGTGCTGATGCAAGACTTTACCGGCGTGCCTGCCGTTGTCGATTTGGCAACCATGCGCAACGCCATGCAAGAAATGGGCGGCAACGCTAAAAAGATTAACCCGCTAACCCCCGTCGATTTGGTTATTGACCACTCGGTCATGGTCGATACGTTCGGCACCAATGGCGCGTTGAAAACCAATGTGGATTTGGAATATGCGCGCAATGGCGAACGCTACGAATTCCTGCGTTGGGGCAGCCAAGCGTTTGAAAACTTCCGCGTGGTACCCCCCGGAATGGGCATTTGCCACCAAGTAAACCTCGAGCATTTGGCCCAAACCGTTTGGACCAAACGCGAGCGCGTGAACGGCAAATCAGTGGAAGTCGCCTATCCAGATACGCTGGTCGGCACCGATAGCCACACCACGATGGTTAACGGCATGGCCGTTCTTGGCTGGGGTGTCGGCGGCATTGAAGCGGAAGCGGCCATGCTCGGTCAGCCGGTTACGATGTTGTTGCCAGAAGTGGTTGGCTTCAAGCTGACAGGTAAAGTGCCAGAAGGCGCCACCGCCACCGATTTGGTTTTGACGATTGTGGAAATGCTCCGCAAAAAAGGCGTGGTTGGTAAATTCGTTGAATTTTATGGCCCAGGCCTCGAAAACCTATCGCTGGAAGACCAAGCGACCATCGCCAATATGGCCCCTGAATATGGCGCCACTTGTGGTTTCTTCCCGGTAGACAATGACACATTGGCTTATTTGAAAGCCACAGGCCGCAAAAAAGCACGCATCGATTTGGTTGAAAAATATTCCAAAGCCCAAGGCATGTTCCGCACCAAAGCCTCGGCCGACCCGGTGTTCACCTCGACGCTCGACTTGGACCTAAAAACCGTTCGCCCAAGCTTGGCTGGCCCGAAACGCCCGCAAGACCGTGTGCTTTTGGAAGACATGGTTGGCGGCTTTAAAACCGCCCTGAAAGACCAAGGCGTGAGCGTGAAAGCTTCGGCCAAACGCGTGCCCGTGAAAGGCGCCAAACACGACCTCGGCAACGGCGATGTTGTGATTGCAGCGATTACCTCTTGCACCAATACCTCTAACCCAAGCGTTATGCTGGGGGCCGGTCTGGTGGCGCGCAATGCCGCCAAATTGGGCTTGAGCGTAAAACCTTGGGTAAAAACCTCGCTCGCGCCAGGTAGCCAAGTGGTAACCGAATATCTGAAAAAAGCCGGTTTGCAAAAAGACCTCAACAAATTGGGCTTCAACCTGGTTGGTTATGGCTGCACAACTTGCATCGGTAACTCTGGCCCCTTGGCCCCTGCCATTTCAGAAGCGGTTGCGAAAAACGATTTGGTTGTGACTTCCGTCCTGTCTGGCAACCGTAATTTCGAAGGCCGCGTGAGCCCCGACGTGCGGGCCAATTACCTGGCTTCGCCAATGCTGGTTGTGGCTTATGCCATTGCCGGGTCGGTGAATGTGAACCTGGCCACCGAACCCTTGGGCAACGATAAAAAAGGCAATCCGGTTTACCTCAAAGACATTTGGCCGAGCAATAAAGAGATTGCCGAGACGGTGCGCTCTTGCGTGACGCCAGCCATGTTCCGCGAGCGTTATGCCGATGTGTTTAAAGGCGATACCGCCTGGCGCAAAGTGAAGTCGCAATCGGGCCAGACCTTCGATTGGAATAAAAATTCGACTTACGTCCAACGGCCAACTTTCTTCGATGGTCTGACCACCGAAGCCGTGGCCACCGATGGCAAAGGCGCGAGCATCGAAGATGCGCGCATCTTGGCGCTCTTGGGCGACAGTATTACGACCGACCATATTTCTCCTGCAGGCTCCATCAAAGCCGATAGCCCAGCGGGTAAATATCTCAGCAAAAATAAAGTGAAGCCTTTGGATTATAATTCCTATGGCTCGCGCCGCGGTAACCACGAGATTATGATGCGCGGCACATTTGCCAATATTCGCATTCGTAACCAAATGGCACCTGGCACAGAAGGCGGTGTGACCAAGCATCAGCCATCTGGCAAAACCATGGCGATTTATGATGCAGCCGTAGAATATGCCAAGAAGAACACCCCTCTGGTGGTTTTCGCAGGCAAAGAATATGGCACGGGTTCCAGCCGTGACTGGGCCGCCAAAGGCACGCGCCTGCTGGGCGTACAAGCCGTGGTCGCCGAGAGCTTTGAGCGTATTCACCGCTCGAACTTGGTGGGTATGGGCGTCGCACCTTTGCAATTTACTGGCAAAGACAGCTGGGCCAGCCTGAAGTTGACCGGCACAGAAACCATCAGCATTGAAGGCCTGGGTGGCAAAATTCGCCCGCGCGCCAAATATGACATGGTGATTACAGACGCCAAGGGCAAGAAACGCACGGTGAAGCTGCAAAGCCGTATCGATACAGCCGATGAGGTGGATTACTACCTCAATGGCGGTATTCTACAATATGTGCTGCGCTCACTGGCGGCCTAAGCAAAAAGTTGGAAGGCTTAACGGCCTTCCAGCATCGCTTGGCTCGGCAATAAAATGGGGGCACGGTCCGCGCTAAAGCGCAACGCCCAGCCTTTGTAGCGAGCATTAATATCAGCGGCCAGAGAGCGAACTTCGCCTCTGGCCGTTTTACTTTGTCCAGAAACGCGCGCCACGCTGGCAGAGATGCGCGACCAGATAACCGTCGCCGCGCCCACGTTTTCATAACGGATTACCAAGCCATTGGTATAACGCAAGACCATGGGCTGAGCGGTGGCAAAATCAATCGCCTCGGCCTGGGTTACCTCATCTGGTTGCAGGGCTTTAAAATCAGAAACCCATTTATCGCCGCCGCCCATCGACCAATCCGTTGGGGTCACGCGCAGCAGTTTAAATTTTTGCCCGCCTTTATTAAACGACACGCTTTTCAGATCCGCCAGCTCATGGCGTGCCAAATCGCGGTCGAGCCAAGCGGCAACATTAGGGTTGCGCGGCAAGCGGCCACGCGCCAACCAAGCCTGGTCGTCGCCTTCTTGGCGAGCGTAGAATTGGCGCAACTCGGGGCCATAGGTTTTCACATCTTGTTTAGCTTCGGCTTCGCTTTCTTGTTCATTCCCGAGCAAAAGACTGGTGAGCACCGTATCGTCTTGGGCCCGCACTTTAAAGCGCATCGCTCGGCCTAAATCTTCTGGCACGACGAGGCCGAGCGCACGATGCCATTCTGGTTTTTGCGTCCGCGCTTCTAGCGCTTTTAAATCGGCCAAGGCCAAAAGCGTTTCGGTAACCAATTCCTGATTGGCCCGATAATTCCCCCGCTCTGGCAAAACCCATTGGCCATCTTGCAGCTCGATGCGAATGCCCCGCGTACCCGAAATCCCGGCCGCGAAAGTCATCTCGAGCTGGGTGGCTTGGTCAAAACTTTCGGCATAATCGGCCAGCAAAACCGCGGGCGGCTTGACGTCATTGACTTTTCTATCGGTAAGACCGGCAAAAACCGCCAAGCCGACGCTCGCAGCCGTTATCGCCAAGAGTGGCCGCATCATCCGCAAAACATCCATCATTCGGCTCCTTGCTTTTCGACAATCAGCCCGCCCGCTTTTTGCGTCGCCAAACGACGACGCCGTTGGCGATAGGCCAGCCCAAGGGCGGCCAAGCCAACCAATAGCGGCACGGCAATAATATTAATCCATGTCACCCAGCTTTCGAGCACTTCAATGTCGCGACGCAAATCGCCTTGCACCCGGCGCAAGCTCTTGCGCGCCGAGAGTAATTCCGCGCGATGGGTTTTGGCCGCCGCTTGCGCATCGCCTAAAGTCGCGCCGGTTTTTTCTAATTGGTCCAGCTCCTTTTGGGCCACTTCAATGCGCGCGATGAGGTTTTCTTCCTCGTCGAGATAGCTCTTCTCCGCCGCGCGGCGCAAATCCTCTACCCGCGTGAACGGGCGCGCGACACGCTCGCGCCCACGCAAAGAAATCAGATCGTCCGACCCCATAAGGTTTTCGACCGCGTTGAGCAAAAATTTGCCGTTATCCGCAATCGGCACGCCAAAGCGTTGGCCGAGATAATTTTGCTCCGACACCCAAAACCGATCGTCAAAGAAATCCGTGTCCGCAAAAACAATAATATTGGCATTGTCATTTTGCGCCAGATGGTCGCGCGTCTTGGCCCGTTCGCCTTTTTTATTGCCCGTCTCTGGCGGACCCTCAGCAAAGGCTGTGCGCACTTGGCCAGACAGGCGCGCAGCAATTGTATAGGGCGCCTCTCCTGGCACGAAGCGGCGTTGCAAAGCATCTGGCGTTGGCGCACTTAGCACATAATCGCGCGTCATCAGACCCGCTTCATCCGAGGAGCGCAGCAAAGTCACCATCGCGGTGGTGGCATTTTCAGTGGCGCGCAGAACTCCGACCGTGCCCAAATTCAGCCGATCGATATTGGCCGTAACAGGGTCATCGGCGTTCATTTCTTCGGCGCCATAGCCCATCCATAAAATATAATCAGTCAGCGCGCGGCGCGCGTCACGCCCGGCCGAGACGCGTTGCGCGCGTTTTCTATCGGCGAGGATAACCTTGTCATCCATCACCACGCCCCATTGCTGCATCAGGCGCGCCAGATTGCTCTGCTGTGTATACCCACGAAGCGGCTCCCCGTTCGGGCCTGCCGTGAGGCTGACCTCGGATTGGGGATCCACAAAGGCGATAACGCGTCCGCCACGCATGACAAATTGGTCAATGGCATAGGCTTGCAAATCCGAAGGTGGGCGCGGATGCGCGAGCAAAAGTACATCTACCCGTTTGGGAATTTTAATCGTATCCAGCCCGATGAACTCAACCTCGAACCGGTCCGTCAATTCAGCATAAATAAGGAACGGCTGCGATTGTCCGCGCATAGCCGCCATCATACCGCCCGCGCCCGTATCGAGCGGTAGATTGGAGATGACGCCGAGGACCGGTTTTTTCGGCTGCGACAGATTATGGATGAGGCGCGCCAAATCATATTCAAGGTATTGCTGCCGCTCATCGGCGAAATAAGGAATGACTTCCAGACTATCGACACGGTTGGTGCCAACGAGACCGAAATAAATCACATCGCCATCTTGAATGGGGCGTGCCACCAGACCTTGCGCCACCGCTTGGTCTTCATTTTCCGAAAACGGTTCTGGGTCAATAATTTCAAGCAACAAGCGACCATCGGCATGGGTCGCCATTTCTTCCAACATATCGCGCACACGCTGCGCGAAAATTTGCACTTTGGGTTGATCGGCCGCGATGTCTTGCGAGTAATAAAACTTCAAAGTTACCGGCTCTTCGACACGCGCAAGAATATTCAGCGTGCCTTGGCTTAGGGTGAACAAATTATTCTGCGTCAAATCAAGCCGCGCCGCGCGCAAAGACAAGTTTGAAAACACATTGAGACTGACGAAAATAACCGCCAGCAAAACCAGAGCCAATCCATGTGGCGAGCGTTTCATAAGGCCATCCATTAAGCGCCCTCCCCTTTTTTCATATCGACGACAATCACCGTCGCCGTGAGGAAGACCCCGATAAGGGTGGCAAAGAACATCACATCGCGCGCGTCAATGACGCCCGTGGTAATGGCGCGAAAATGGGTCAGCAAAGAAAACGAGGCCAAGGTTTCTATCAAGGCCTGCGGCGCCCAGCTTTGAAACACCTCTAACACCAAAGGCGCGCCAGAGACGGTGAACAAAAAGCACGCGACCACCGAAATAACAAAAGCAATAACTTGGTTTCGCGTCAGCGCTGACAGGCAAGACCCAATGGCCAAATAACCGCCCGCCAGCATAATGGAGCCCAGATAAGAGGCCAAAATAACGCCATTGTCTGGGCTGCCCAAATAATTCACCGTCAGCCAAACCGGAAAAGTGAGCATGAGCGCCAATGTGGAGAAGCCGAGCGCGGCAAGGTATTTGCCAACCACAATCGCCGACAAAGGCACCGGCAAAGTCAGCAGTAATTCAATAGACCCATTGCGCCGCTCTTCGGCCCAAAGGCGCATAGAAATAGCCGGCAGGAAAAACAAATAGAGCCAAGGGTGGAACATGAAAAAACTGGTGAGGTCGGCTTGGCCGACGGCGAAATAAGCGCCCAAATAAAACGTTGCCAAGCCATTGGCCAGCAAAAATACGATGATGAAAACAAACGCCAGCGGCGTCGAAAAATAGCCCGCAAACTCGCGCCGCGTGATGGTTAGCAATGTGTTCATGAGCTCGCCTCCCCATAGCGCGGCTCTAAAGGGCGTGCTTTTCGGGTCAGCTCGCCAAACACGTCATCCAAGCGCCCGGTCTCTAGCGCCAGCGCGCGCGGCGCAATAGCGTGCTGAGACATGCGCTCGCGAACTTGCGCCAAAAGCTGCGTCGGCTCCAGCCCACCCGGCTCGGCAAAAACATGCAAGCTGGTTTCATCGCCCCGCGTGGTGACTTCCATATGGGTGCCGGCCAAATCGGCCAAAGCCTCGCCCGCTTTGCTTTTCAGCTGCGTATCCAAGGTCAACGTCACGGCGCCATGATAGCGCGAGCGCGCTGCCAATTGGCTCGGCGTGCCTTCGGCGACAATTTCGCCACGGTCGATAATCATCGCTTGCGAGCAAATCGCATCGACTTCTTCGAGAATATGGGTCGAGATGACAATCGCCTTTTGCTCCGACATCTCTTCGATGGCGCGGCGCACTTGAAACTTTTGATTGGGGTCGAGCCCATCGGTTGGCTCATCCATAATCAACACATCGGGGTCATGAACAATGGCTTGAGCCAAGCCTACGCGTCGGCGAAAGCCTTTGGACAAAGTATCAATCGGTTGGTCGAGCACGCCGTGCAGCTCGGTCATATCCACGGCGCGGCCAAAGGCCGTGCGCGAGGCAATTTTATCGAGGCCACGGATGCGGATGATAAAGTCTAAAAACGCGCGCGGCGTCATGTCCGGCCAGGCGGGCGCGCCTTCTGGCAAATAGCCCAAATGGGTTTGTGCCTCTAAGGGCGTGGCGCAAATATCCAAACCCATAATGCGCGCGGTGCCAGAGGTGGGGCGCAAGAACCCCGTAATCATTTTCATGGTGGTCGATTTGCCGGCGCCATTGGGGCCCAAAAAACCCATGACTTGGCCGCTCTCTACCGAGAAACTCAAATCATTGACAGCTGTGAAGTCGCCAAATTTTTTAACCAGTCTATCAATTTCAATCATGGGATCCGTCGCGCGAATTATAAAAAGTCTTCGTCATAAGTCTTAGGCAATTAGGAGGGGTTTGAGAATAGGTTTTTTTTCGCGCGAGGGAGATTAAACCGCTGGGGAGAAGAGGAAGCCACTGGGAAGAAAATGTCCGACGCGCCAGTCATGGGAGGAGATATCAAAGGCGCGCCGGACGGGCTCGCAAAGCCTCTCGTTTATGGCGCCTAAATGCGACCCGAGTGTGACGCAATTAAGGCCATTTGGGGGCATGAAATATCGCTTTTACTTGATTTTCCAACGCCAAAACGTCACCATAAGTCATGGCAAAAACAAAAACATTAGTGGTCGTCGCCAATGCGTTTGAGCGCGAACAACAACGCGCCGCCAGAGCGCCCGCCCGCATTATGTGGACACGGCCCGAGCTTTCCATTCTGCTAAATATCTATGGTCGCCAAGTGGCAGCGGGCCATTGGCGCGATTACGCGATGAGCGATGGCAAGGAGGCGGCAACGTTTTCCATGTTCCGCCGGGCCAGCGAAGTGGCGCTTTATAAGGTCGAAAAAATTCCTGCCCTGCGCCGCAAGCAAGGCCAATATGTGCTCAGCGGCATGGAAGGCCGCGTGTTGCGCCGCGGCCATGACCTCGAGGCCGTATTGCGGTTTTTTGAGCGCAAAAACATGCGCCTTATCGACTGATCCAATCGACAGATCAAAAAAAGCCCCGAACTAGCTGTCGGGGCTTTTTCAGTATCTGGGTTTTTGCGAGATTAGTCGCGATTGCCCATGAATTGCAGCAAGAATAAGAACATGTTGATGAAATCCAGATACAGACGCAAAGCACCCATAATGGCTTTCTTCTCAGCTATCTCGCGGGTGTCGCCCGAATGATAGATGCGTTTAATGTCTTGCGTATCATAGGCGGTAAGGCCCGCAAAAATCAGCACACCAATGGCACTCACGGCAAAATGCAGAGCCGAGCTTTGCAAGAAAATATTGACCACAGAGGCCAAAATCAAACCGATGAGACCCATGAACAAAAACGAGCCCATGCCCGACAAGTCGCGCTTGGTGGTATAGCCGTAAAGCGATAGCGCGCCGAAAGAAGCGGCGGTCACCAAGAAGGTGCGAACCACGGAGACGCCCGTATAGGTCAGCAAAACATAAGACAAAGAAAGCCCTGTGAGGCCTGCATATAGCCAGAACATGTTTTTCGCGGTGGCCGAGCTCAGCTTGTGCAAGCGTGCCGACAAAAACAGCACCATGCCCAGCGGCGCAAAAATCAGCACATAGATAAACGGTGTTTGGGCGATCGAGGCATAAATGCCGGAAGACGCGCCAATGTAAGCTGCCAGCGCTGTGGCCAACAGGCCGAGGCCCATGTAGTTATAAACTTTCGACATATAGATGCGCAGGCCCGCATCAAATTCGCCAGCCTGTGCGGCAGCGCCCGTTTGGGCTGCCCGTTCGTTCATTCCATTTTCAGCCATGAAGACTTCCTTTCAAAATAGACGTGTTGAATTAAATATCGGCGTAAATCATGTTTATTTCAAGACATATCGAGACAGATTTTTCGAGAAACTCTATTGCGAGCGCAAAACCGGTGCCGCCGGGACCCCCAAAGCCGCATAAGTGCCGAATAAGCCCAGAACCACCGTCAACACCACGGCGCCAACCACCGTCAGGCCCAAGGTGAGCGGCAAAAACACAAACTCTGCCTGCATCGGCCCCGCAATCAATCCATAGG
Source organism: Rhodobiaceae bacterium (assembly GCA_018673175.1). GTDB lineage: Bacteria > Pseudomonadota > Alphaproteobacteria > RS24 > RS24 > UBA8337. The sequence goes on from JABHDF010000067.1 coordinate 90,801, forward strand.
CCGCCAGAGTGCCAGCCGCCGCCGCAATCACCGCCGCGCCCAGTCCCATGAGGGCATATTCAATGGCAAAGGCCAGCAAAATGCGTCGACGGGTCGCGCCCAGCACTTTCATCACCACCGCATCATAGACCCGCGCCTTATGACCCGATGCCATGGCGCCCGCCAAAACCAAAATGCCCGCCAATAAAGTAATGCCGCTCATGGCGCGCACCGCCAGTCCCAAATTGGTCAGGACATCGCGCATGGTGGCCAAGGCTTCTTTCACGCGGATGATGGTGACATTGGGATAGTCTCGCGCCAACATGCGGGTGAGTTTGGCTTCTTCGGCATCGGCCAAACCAAGGGTCGCCAAATAGGTGTGCGGCGCATAGGCCAAAGGATTGGGCGAGAATACCAGCGCGAAATTCATGCCACCAGAGGCCCAATCGATATAGCGCAAATTGGCCACCACCGCGCTCAGCGGTCGGCCCAAAACATTGACCTCAATTTCGTCGCCCAGCGTCAGGCCAAGGCCTTTGGCAATATCTGTGCCGACCGAAACCAGCGGCGGCCCATTGTAATCGCTGGCCCACCACTCGCCCTCCACAATAGCGCCGCCCTGAGGCGGCGTGCGGGCATAGGTAAGCCCGCGATCGCCGCGCAATACCCAAGCGACGTCTGGCGCCAATTTAATGTCTGCCGCCGAAACACCTTTCACCGACAAAATCTGTCCGCGCAACATGGGGGTTTTTTCTACATGGGCAATCTGTGCCGTGGCGCGCGCATCTAGGAGCAATGGCTCGATTTGCTCGGGCCCCACATCTAGCAAAATTACCGAAGGGGTGCGCTCGGGTAAATCGCCCGTAATTTGCGCATTAATATTGCCATCGACCATCGAAATAGCCGATAGAAGCGTGACCGATAGACCGATCGACAACATGACCGAACGCACGGGCGCATTGGGCCGGGTAATATTCGACAGGGCCAAACGCAATTCAGGCTGGCGCGGGCGGCCCGCCCGCTTGGCCAACCAAACCACAAGGCTGGCCGCGCCGCGCAAAGCCAAATAAGACAGCGCCACGCCAAGGCCAAACCAAAGGGCGACATCGCGCCGCTCCGAGATCAGCATGGCCAAAGCGCCAAGGCCGAGAAAACAAATCACAATAGCGATTAAATAAGGGGCGGCAGGGCGCCCCAAAGCGCCATCGGAGCTTTGCGCATCGCCACGAAACAAGGCGGTGACGGGCGTTCGCTCGACTTTGCCCAAAGGCCAAAGCGCAAAAGCCGCCGCCGATAAAATGCCAAAGCCCGCCGCCGCCAAGAGCGGTTGCGGATAGAGCTGAATGGCAAGGTCAACGGGCAAAAGCGCGCCGAAGAACGTTTTTACAAAAAGCGGGGTCGCCGCGCCGAGCGCCAAGCCCAGAAGCAAGGCCAAGCCGGTGAGCGCGCTAATTTGCAGCGCATAGATACGGAAAATAAACCGACCCGAGCCGCCAAGCGCCTTAATCACCGCAATGGTTTCGCGCCGTCTTTGCAAATAAGCGCTAATCGCATTGCCAACACCAACGCCGCCCACCACCAAAGCTGTGAGCCCGACCAGCGTGAGAAACAGCCCCAAGCGTTCGATGAACCGACGCATCGAAGGCGAGGCATCCGAACGGTCGCGCAAGCGCCAACCGGCTTGGGGAAACGCCGTGTTGGCCGCAACGCCCAAAGCTTTGACGCCTTCATTCGTGGCATTGGTCGCCAATTTGAGGCGGTAGTGATAATTGACCAAAGCGCCTGGGCGCAAAAGACCCGCCGCTTTTAGCGTGGCTTGCGTTAACATCAAGCGCGGCGCCAAAGGAAAGCCGCCTGCGTTGCGATCCGGCTCGGACACGAGCGCCGCAGTCAGCCGCACGCTTATCTCGCCCACCCGAATGACATCGCCGACTTTTAAGTCCAAACGGTCAAACAGGCCTTGTTCGGCCACGCCGCCATATTGTGTTTCGCCCGCCACCGTTCGTTCGGACAAGGCCTGTGCCAAGGGAGTTGGCGGCGCCAGTTCTATCTGGCCATACAATGGATAAACGCCATCCACCGCTTTGGCCTCGACCAACATAGCTTCTGGTTGTTGGGTATCTGGGTTGAGCTTTTGCGCCATCACCCTCAGGGTTGCAACTTCTGAGACTTGCGCCTTTGAGCTTAACCATTGGCGTTCGCTGTCAAAAGCGGCGCGATGCACCAGCCGAAAATCCATATCGCCACCCAAAATGGACTGGCCTTGCGCCATCATGCCGCCAACCAGCGAGGCCGACAAAGACCCAACGGCGGAAATAGTAAAAATACCTAACACCAGACAGAGTAGGAAAATGCGGAACCCAGCCAAATGTTTGGCATCCGGCCCGCCGCGCATTTCGCGGCGCGCCAGTTTCATAGCCAAGCCCCAGCTTAGCCGCTCCTGGGACGAGGCCGCGCTCATGTCTCTTGTTCCGCCTCTAGGCGGCCATCTTGCATGGTCAGCGTGCGGTCGCAGCGTTGCGCCAGAGCTTTATCATGGGTGATCAGCACCAGAGTTGTGCCGCGAGTTTTAGCCAGACCCAAAATTAAATCCATGACCGCTTGGCCGGTTTTTTGGTCGAGGTTGCCCGTCGGCTCATCGGCAAACAGTACCGGCGGATTGGCCACCAGCGCCCGCGCTAGCGCGACACGCTGTTGTTCGCCGCCCGACATCTGCGTTGGGTAATGGTCGTGCCTGTCGGCCAGGCCCACCTCGGCCAGCATTTGCGCGGCCCGCTCGGGCGCCTCAGGCTGACTGGCCAGCTCGAGCGGCAACATGACATTTTCTAGCGCCGTCATGGTCGGCACAAGGTGAAAACTTTGGAACACAATGCCGACATGAGTGCGGCGAAACCGCGCCAAAGCATCTTCGTTCATCTGAACATAGTCATGGCCTGCAATTTGCACCAAACCCGAAGTGGCAGGCTCTAGGCCGGCCAACACCATCAGCAAAGTCGTTTTGCCCGAGCCCGAAGGGCCGATGAGCCCCACCGCTTCGCCCGGTGCCACGGTGACATCTAGGCCACGAAGGATGTTGACGTCTCCGGCGCGACTGGGCAGGGTAACGGTCAGATTTTGAACTTCGATCATTTGTCTCGCCTATTTGTTGAATGGCTGGGTATCCGGTTGAAAGCTTTATAGAGGAAGCTGACCTTTGTTGCAGATAAAACGCGCGCCACGTCGAAACCTGTCGCGTCAAACCCAAGGCGGTTTCCTTCGTGGGGCCCTTTTACTAAGTCTTACGTGGGCTTGCCTGATTTGGATGTCGCCCAAAGCCTTCGCCGAGGAAGCTGCGGTAGAAATCGTCGCCTTGGGCGATAGTTTGACGGCTGGCTATCAATTGGCGCCTGGCGATGGATTTGTGCCGCAACTGCAAGCTTATCTGCGCGCACGAGGCCAAAATGTGCGGGTACGCAATGGCGGCGTGTCGGGCGATACCAGCGCCGGTGGGCGCGCGCGGCTCGATTGGGTTTTAAGCCCGAGCACAAAAGCCGTCATCGTCGAACTGGGCGCCAATGATATGCTGCGAGGCATAAGCCCGACGCTTACCCGTAAAAATCTGGAAGCGATATTAATCGAACTCAAAAAGCGCAACCTGCCTGTTTTGCTGGCGGGCATGATGGCCGCGCCCAACTTGGGCCCTGCCTACGCCCGCGCCTTCAATCCGATTTATCGAAAGCTCGCAGAAAAATATGATGCGGTTTATTATCCGTTTTTCCTCGAAGGCATCGCCGCCGATCGAAGCCTCAACCTAGCGGATGGCATTCACCCCAATCGCGAGGGCATTGCCGTCATCGTCAAAAATATTTCTCCGTCAGTCGAAAAGCTACTGGCGCGAATTAAGTAACCATCATCCATAGGGAGACAGATTTATGCAATACCGTCGTTTAGGGCACACAGATATTAAGGTCAGTTCCATCTGCTTGGGCACCATGACTTGGGGTCAGCAGAACACCGAAGCCGAAGGCCATGAGCAAATGGATTATTCGGTCGAAATGGGCGTTAATTTCTTCGATACGGCCGAAATGTATGCTGTGCCGCCGACCGCCGAAACCCAAGGCAAGACCGAAGAAATTATCGGCACCTGGTTTCAAAAAACCGGCAAGCGCGAAGATATTATTCTGGCCACCAAAGTGGCCGGCCGCGCGCCGATGAATTGGCTACGCGACAATGGCGAGGGCACCGACCACACGCCTGCACAAATTCACGAGGCCATTGATAAAAGCCTGAAGCGTTTGCAGACCGATTATGTCGATCTGTATCAACTGCATTGGCCAGACCGTCCCATTCGGATTTTTGGCGGACTGGGCCATAAAGAAATGGGCGGCGAGATCAATCGCATTGAAGATGTTTTGGGCACTTTGGCAGAGATCCAAAAATCCGGCAAAGTACGCCACTTCGGCCTATCGAATGAAACGCCTTGGGGCATTATGAAATTTTTGCACCATAGCGAAATGAACAAAGACTTGCCGCGCATGGTGTCGGTGCAAAATGCCTATAACCTTTTGAACCGTATTTATGAGCTCGGCTCGTCGGAAATACTCCACCGCGAGGGCGTGGGGCTATTGGCTTATTCACCTTTGGCACAGGGCTATTTGACGGGCAAATATCAAGGCGGTGCCAACCCACCAGGCTCGCGCAAACAATTGTTCGACCGCCTACAGCGCTATGAAACCGAGGGCACAGATGCCGCCATTGAGAGCTATCTCGATATTGCCAAAAAATACGGTCTAGATGCCTCGCAATTGGCCAATCAATTTGTGACCACGCGCGATTTCGTGACCTCCAATATTATTGGCGCCACCAATATGGAACAGCTGAAGTTGGCCGTAACCAGTGTGGATGTGGACCTGACGGATGAAATTTTGGCCGATATTGATGCCGTGCATTTGCGCGCGCCCAATATCTGCCCGTAAGGCCCAATATCTGCCCGTAAGGCCCAATATCTGCCCGTAAGGAGAGAGACATGACTGAAAAATTATCTAACGCCGACAAAAAATCCGCGCTGGCCAAACTCAATGGCTGGAAGAAAACCACGGGCCGAGACGCCATTGCGAAGCGTTTTATCTTTGCGGACTTCAATGCCGCTTTTGCTTGGATGAGCCGCGTCGCGATGATGGCCGAAAAACTCGACCATCACCCCGAATGGGACAATGTCTATAAAACGGTAAATGTCGTTTTGACCACACATGATGCCGGCGGCTTGTCCGAATTAGATATCGCCATGGCAAAATTCATGGATAAGACAGCGGGCGCAGCTGGGCGAAAAAAATAATGCCGGAATGGCGCGATATTTGGGTGCTGGTGTTGCTCGCCATTTTGGCGGGCGGCACGGCGCTTTTGCAAAATCGCCATAAGCCCCTGAGCGTCGACGACATTGCCATTCGCCAAATCATTCGCGAGCAAGCCAGCGCTTTTGCCGCCCAAGATGGCCCCACCGCTTTCGGGTTTGCCGCGCCTGAGCTGCAAGCCCAGTTCGAAACGCCGGGCTATTTTATGGCCATGATAGAGGCACATTATCGACCGATATATTTCGCGCAAAAAATGAATTTTTCCACGCCCGCGCGGCCACTCGCCAGGGATGGGGATATGCGTATGCAATCGGTTTTTCTGGTCGACGATAAAGGCACCAGCCATCAAGCGCGTTATCTGATGCAAAAACAGCCGGACGGATCTTGGAAGATCGCCGGCTGTCATTTGCTACCTTCCGACCTGATAGATATCTAGGTCGGTAAAGTTTTTCTAGCGTGGGGCCATACGAATGGCGCCATCGAGGCGAACATCTTCGCCGTTGAAGTAATTCACTTCACACATGGTCGCCGCCAATTTGGCATATTCTTCTGGCATGCCAAGACGCGATGGATAAGGCACCATGGCACCCAAAGCTTGACGCACATTGTCTGGCGCACCGGCAAGAAGCGGCGTGTCGAAAATGCCCGGCAAGATGGTGTTGACCCGAATGCCTTCGCGAGACAAATCACGCGCGATCGGCAAGGACATGCCAACCACACCCGCTTTGGAAGCCGAGTAAGCGGCCTGACCGATTTGGCCGTCTTCGGCTGCAACCGACGCTGTGTTCACAATCGCGCCGCGATCGCCACAAGCCAATGGGTCTAGGCTCATCATGCCCGCCGCAGATTTTGCGATGCAACGGAACGTGCCAACCAAATTAATCTGAATAATCAAGTTAAACGCGTCGAGCGGGAAATGTTTGATCTCGCCCGTCTCTTTGTTGCGCGAGGCGGTTTTGACCGCATTGCCTGTACCCGCGCAATTGATCAAAATGCGTTCCTGACCCAAAGCGTCGCGGATTTTTGCAAAGCCTGCATCCACATCTTCGTCAGAAGTTACGTTTACTCTAGCAAACGCGCCGCCAACTTCTTTGGCCACAGCTTCGCCGCGTTCTTCGTTAAGGTCGAAAATACCGCATTTTACGCCATGCTCAGCCAACAGACGAACCGTTGCTTCGCCAAGACCTGACGCGCCACCTGTTACGATGGCGGTAATGTTTGAATCCAATTTCATATTGTTTCTCCCGAAAATGGTGAACTCTAAGATGGCCAGACTTTATAAACTCGCGCGCGCGCGTGCAAGTCTTAATGAGCCAGCCAAGCCTATCCCTTTGGCGCGTCACTATCGGAAGCCAAATAGGCCTCGCGGCGCAGGATATAAAAGCTGGAGCCGACAATAATCAGCGCGCCCAATATCGTATAGGCATCGGGCACGGTGGAGAAAATCAGCCAACCCGCGATGGCCGCGAAAACCAAACGCGAATAATCAACCGGCGCAATGACGCTGGCCTCGCCCAAGGCAAAAGCGCGAATGAAGCAATTATGCGACACGGTCGCCAAAAGCCCCATGGCCACCAGCATCCAAAGTTCATTGAGGGTTGGCGTCTGCCAGACGAAAAACGTCGGGATGGAGATCAGCGTGATAGACACTGTATTGGTGTAAAACATCAGCGTAACAGGCCCGTCATGGCGCGACGCGATCGAGACCAATATGGTTGCCAAAGCGACCAAAAAGGCATGCCCCAAAGCCGCCATGGCGCCGATGCTGAGCGCCACGCCCAGCGAGCCAACATCCATGCCAGGGCGCAACATAATGAGGACGCCAATAAAGCCGACGCCCGCAGCCGCGGCGCGGCGCAAGCCCACCGCTTCGGATAAAATAATGGCCGCCAAAGGCACGAGAAATAAATTACGCGAGAAACTAATCGCCTGCGCCTCGGCCAAGGGCAAAGCGACAATCGCGTAAAAGCCCAAGAACATAGCCAGCGAGCCGACCACACCACGGGTCAGTTGAAGCAAGGGGATTTGTGTCGCTATACCCGCCCGCAGGCCGCCCGTGCGCCAAAAAATCGGCAAGATAACCGCCAAGGCCACAGCCGCGCGGAAAAAAGAGATTTCAAACGGGTGCAGCGTCTGGCCCAATGTCTTGACCAGAATATTGGTAAAGGTAAATAGGGTCGCAGAAGCCAATAGCCAGAGGGCCGCGCGCCGATTATCGATCACGCGGTCCCCTTTTTTAGATGACGGCTTTGGCGTATCCAGCTGTTGGTTAGCCTTCACTGCGGCCCATAGTCAAAATCACTTTGCCCTTCACTTTGCGACTGGCCATTTGGTTCAGCGCATCGCTGGCTTGCTCTAGCGGGTAGCGACCCGAAATATGCGGACGAATGGTGCCCGCTTTATACATAGCCATCAGCTCGGCCAAATTGGCCGCATTGCCTTTTGGGTCGCGGGCGGTGAAAGCCCCCCAAAAGACGCCAACAATTTGGCAGCTTTTTAGCAAAGCCAAGTTCAGCGGAATTTGCGGAATAGGCCCGGAAGCAAAACCGATGACCAAATAACGACCTTCCCAATTGGTCGCGCGCAGCGCTGGCTCGGCATAAGAGCCCCCTACTGGGTCATAAACCACATCGGCGCCTTGGCCGTCGGTCAGCGCTTTAATTTGCTCGGTGAAAGCGCGCTGTTGGGTTTTATCCAATTCGCCGGCTGGGTATAAAATGGTCTCATCGGCACCATGCTCGACACATACATCGAGTTTATCTTGCGCCGAAGCCGCCGCGATGACGCGCGCGCCCATGGCTTTGCCAAGCTCAACTGCCGCCAGGCCAACGCCGCCGGCGGCGCCCATGACCAGCAAAGTTTCGCCAGGTTGAATATGGGCCCGGTCTTTTAGGCCATAATGCGACGTGCCGTAAGTCAGCACCAATGCCGAGGCCGTTTCTAAGTCCATTTCATCTGGCACGGGAATGCACGAAGTTTCGGCAATCGCCAGCTCTTCGACATAACCGCCATGGCCACACGAGCCGATAACCCGATCGCCGATTTTCAGGCTGGTAACACCTTCGCCTAATTTGGCAACCACGCCAGCCACTTCGCCGCCAGGGGCGAAAGGCAGTGGTGGCTTGAACTGATATTTGTTTTGAATGATGAGAACGTCGGGAAAATTAACCGCCGCTGCATGTACATCCAGCACCACTTGACCGGGGCCAGGCTCTGGCGAGGCAATATCTTCGACAACAAGGCTCTCGGGTGGACCGAATTCTTTACACAATACAGCTTTCATAATTTTCTCCCTAGTTACATCGCCTCTTCGAGGCAGGTTTGTTTTTTTCGCCCCTCACACGAGGCGTCATTCAGCCGATATCATAAGCCAGCCTAATAGAAAGAGAAGCGAAAAAAGCGCGCCCCTATACACGCCCCTCTAGGGCGTCGCGCAATTTCGAGAAAGCCAAGCGCAAGCGCGACTTCACCGTGCCAAGTGGCATATTGGTATCCTCGGCAATTTTGGCGTGCGACCAGCCTTTGTAAAACGCCAATCGAATGAGTTCGCGCTGCTCATCGGGCAACACGAGAAGCGCTTCGCGCACTTGCTCGCTGTCGCGAAGGGCCATGACTTCTTCGTCGGGCGGCGTGGGCGCATCGGGCACCAGACTGGGGTCTTGGGCGTCGAGTTCAGGGAATTTTTGGCGCCGCAAAATATCAATACGCCGGTTGCGCGCAATGGTAAAAATCCAAGTTGAGGCGGCGGCTTTTTTACGGTCAAACAACTCGGCTTTGCGCCAAACCGCCAGCAGCGCTTCTTGCGTCACTTCCTCGGCTTGGCCATTGCTGGCGCCGAGGCGCAAAAGATAGCCTTTCAAGCGCGGCGCGAAATGCGCGAAAATCTCTGCAAAAGCGGCTCGGTCTTTGGTTTGGGCAATGGCGACAATCAGGTCCGCCAAATGGACGCTGCTGGCCTCTGGGGCCTTGTGTGTCTCGCTGCGCTTGGGTGAGTGGCCATGCGTTGGCATTGTCCAAAGGACCTCTTTTTACGATTAAAACTCAGCCACACAGCCTCAAAAAAGGCTATGCAGGCGCAGGCAGTAAACGCGATTACCCCCATGAAAGCAAGCATGGCGGGAGAAAAACTCTGCCATCGCCGCTCCAAAGGCACTGGCACGGCAAAACAAATCAGATTAGCTTCAGGTTATGTCTTATCTACCAACCTTTCGGGGCCTTGCGGGCTTATTGGGCGCCTTGGCGCTGCTGACCACGCCCGCTCTGGCCGCTACGGATGCCAATGCGGCCAAGCCGGTGCAAGAATTTTCCGATTGGCGCTTGTTCGTCGACGGCCGAGGCGCGGCCAAAACCTGTTATCTGGCGGCCGAGCCGAGATCCAGCGCGCCCGCCAATGTAAAACGCGGCGACACTTATTTGGTCGTCACTCATCGCCCAGGGCAAGGCGTTCGGGGCGAGGTTTCGGTTCGTATTGGCTATCCGTTTTCGGCCACCTCCATACCTTTTGCCAATGTGGGGTCAGACGACTTTAACTTCATCACCGGCGTCAAAGCTCAAAACGGCGCCGACGAATGGACCTGGATTGAAAACCTGAAGCAACAGCCACGTTTGCTGCGCGCCATGAAGCGCGGCAGTGAGTTGGTTTTCAAGGGAACCTCCGCGCGGGGCACGCTGACCACAGATAGCTATAGCTTGCGCGGCGTCACCGCTGGCATGAAGGCACTAGACGCGGCCTGCCCAGCCCCCTAGAACATCCCTATGGATGAAACCCAAACACAAAGACCCGCCAAGACGAGCCTTATCGGCTTGTCGCGTGAGCAATTGCGCACAAAGTTGGCCGAGGCCGGCGTGGCTGAAAAGCAATTGCGCATGCGCACCAACCAGCTTTGGAGTTGGCTCTATGCGCGCGGTGCCACGCAATGGGAAACCATGACAGATGTCTCGAAGGGGTTGCGCGCAACCTTGAGCGAGCTTTATACGCTGGATCGGTTAGACGTGGCCGACGCGCAATTCTCCGAGGATGGCACGCGCAAATATTTATTCCGCATGGCAGATGGGCAATTGGTCGAGACTGTCTATATACCCGAAGTCGGCCGCGGCACATTGTGCGTTTCTAGCCAAGTGGGCTGCACGCTGACCTGTCGGTTTTGCCATACGGGCACGCAAAAACTCGTGCGCAATCTCACCATCGCCGAGATTGTTGGCCAAATGGTTGCGGTGCGCGATGACTTGCAAGACTGGGGCGACGATGGCCTGAGCAATAGTGGGCGACGCAAAATTACCAATGTAGTGATGATGGGCATGGGCGAGCCGCTGTATAATAGCGACAATGTGGGCGAAGCCTTGAACGTGATGAGCGATGGCGAGGGCCTGAGCCTCTCGCGGCGGCGCATCACCTTGTCGACCTCTGGGGTGGCCCCTGAAATTCCAAAGATGGGCGAAAAAACAGGCGTCATGCTGGCCATCAGCCTGCATGCGGTGCGAGATGACTTGCGCAATGAATTAGTGCCACTGAACAAAAAATACCCTATCGAGACGTTGCTGGAAGCGTGTCGCAATTGGCCCGGCCTTTCCAATGCCAAACGCATTACGTTTGAATATGTGATGTTGAAAGGCGTTAATGATTCCGATGCGGATGCACGCGACTTGGTTCGGATGTTGGCGGGCATTCCTGCCAAAATTAATCTGATACCGTTTAACCCTTGGCCCGGCGCGCCCTATGAGTGCTCGGAATGGGAACGCATTGAGGCTTTTGCCGAGATTGTTAATCGCGCGGGCTATGCAAGCCCCGTGCGCAGCCCACGTGGGCGCGATATTATGGCCGCCTGCGGGCAGCTAAAATCGACCAGCGTAAAAGAAACCGCGGCCTCGAAAAAAATAGCCGAACTGCAAGCGCGCAATTTAGGGCGCGGCTAACAAACAGACGGGCGGGCAACCGACCAACAAATGGAACGCAACTACTAAAACCGGTAAACGCAAAATCCGGAACGCGGCCCTGTGATTGCCCTGAAAGCCGACTTTCCCAACCACGCGCAAATGCATGGTTAAGATTTAAACTAAAGCTATTCTATTTTTCAAACCACAACCCATGGTTGAATACCTGGTTTTTAATAGGTTTTATAATTTCATCCACAGAGCTTGCTTAACGTCGTGCGGCTCGCTACAAAGTTGGCAAGATTTGGAGCAGACTTATGAGTGATAAAAAAGACATTAATAAAGTTGTGTTGGCCTATTCAGGGGGTCTGGACACTTCGATTATTTTGAAATGGCTGCAAGAGACCTATGAGTGCGAAGTGGTGACTTTCACCGCCGATCTGGGTCAGGGCGAAGAGCTGGAACCCGCACGGGCGAAAGCCGAGTTGCTGGGCATTAAAGAAATTTACATCGAAGACTTGCGCGAAGAATTCGTCCGCGATTATGTCTTCCCGATGTTTCGCGCCAATGCCCTTTACGAGGGTGTCTATTTGCTCGGCACATCGATCGCCCGCCCGCTCATCGCCAAACGCCAAGTCGAAATTGCCGCCGCGACTGGCGCCGATGCCGTTTGCCATGGCGCCACCGGCAAGGGCAACGACCAAGTGCGTTTTGAGCTTGGCTATTATGCTTGCAACCCAGATATTAAAGTTATCGCGCCTTGGCGCGAATGGGACTTGCAAAGCCGCGAGCGTCTTATCGCTTATGCCGAGCAAAACCAAATTCCCGTCCCGAAAGACAAAAGAGGCGAAGCCCCTTTCTCGGTCGATGCGAATTTATTGCACACGTCTTCGGAAGGCAAAGTGCTGGAAGACCCGAGCCAAGCGGCTCCCGAATTTGTTTATCAGCGCAGCGTCAGCCCTGAGGCGGCACCCGATAAACCCACCTTCATTAGCGTCGGCTTTGAAGCCGGCGACGCTGTGTCTATCGATGGCGAAAAACTATCGCCGGCCAGCCTGCTGACCAAGCTGAATGAGCTGGGCGGCGCCAATGGCATTGGCCGTCTCGATTTGGTGGAAAACCGGTTTGTGGGTATGAAATCTCGCGGCGTTTATGAAACGCCGGGCGGCACTATTTTGCTGACTGCGCACCGTGGCATCGAGAGCCTGACGCTGGATGGCGGCGCTATGCACCTCAAAGATGAGCTGATGCCGCGCTATGCTGAGCTGATTTATAACGGCTTCTGGTTCGCGCCAGAACGCCAAATGCTGCAAGCCCTCATCGACGAAAGCCAGCGTCATGTGGCGGGCGAAGTTGTGTTGAAACTATATAAAGGCAGCGTCACTGTGGTGTCGCGCACGAGCCCCAATTCGCTATATTCAGAAGAGCATGTGACGTTTGAAGAAGATGCGGTCTATGACCAATTTGATGCCGAAGGCTTTATCAAGTTGAATGCGTTGCGGTTGAAGCTGCTCGGTCGACGTAAATAAGCGCGTAAAGTTACAGCTTTGGTTCGTCAAACCCGTTTTGGCGACAAAAAGCGGTCAGCGTATTTTTAAGCAGACAAGCGATGGTCATCGGGCCGACGCCACCGGGCACGGGCGTAATATGCGCCGCGTTTTCTTGCGCCTCGGCAAAAGCGACATCGCCCACCAGGCGCGTTTTGCCCTCGCCGCGCTCGGGCGCGTCAATACGATTGATACCCACGTCAATGACACAGGCGCCGGGCTTAACCCAATCGCCCTTGACCATTTCAGGAATGCCAACCGCAGCCACCAGAATATCGGCGCTGCGGCAGATGGCTGGTAAATCTTGGCTGCGCGAATGCGCCATCGTGACGGTACAGTTCTGCTTCAGCAAAAGCTGCGCCACGGGCTTTCCGACCAAGTTTGAGCGGCCAATCACCACCGCATGTTTGCCGGTTAAATCGCCCAGCGTCTCGGTCGCCAAAATAACACTGCCCAAAGGCGTGCAAGGGGTGAGCGCCTCCAGCCCCGAAACCAAACGTCCTGCGTTCAGCGGGTTTAGGCCGTCGACATCTTTATCTGGATGGATCGTATCGATAACCGCTTGTTGTGAAATTTGGCTCGGCACCGGAAATTGCACCAGAATGGCGTTCACGTCAGGGTCTGCGTTCAACTCGCGAACTTTCTCCAGCAACACTTCTTGGGAGGTATCGCCAGACATTTTAAACTCGAGCGACACCATGCCTGCTTCTTTGGTGGCAATGCCTTTGTTGCGGACATAAACTTGCGACGCTGGGTCTTCGCCCACTTGCACCACAGCCAGGCCTGGCACTTTGGCATGCGCATCCTTTAGATCAGCCACCGCCTCGCCAATGCGCGCGCGCAAAGCGGCACCAATGACTTTGCCTTCAATGCGTTTTGGGTTGGGCTCAGCGGCGCTCATTAATAGCCACCCATGCTGGAGGTCGCAAGCGGCCCGAGCATTTCCCACATTAAATTGCGCAAAAACATCAGGCCGAAAATCAACACAATCGGCGATAAATCCAAACCGCCCATATTCGGCAGCACCCGACGGATACGGCGATAGGCAGGCTCGGTGAGCCGATTAAGCGCATCGCCAAAAAGGAACACATATCGATTTCGTAGGTTCACCACATCGAAGGCCACCAACCAAGACAACACGGCAGAAGCAATAATGATCCAAATATAAAATTCAATCAGCTGACTAATGAGCGTCAGTAACGCGACCATAAAGGTCTCCTTGGCAAAAGAGCGAACCCAAAATTAGGCAAAAACCATTGGCCGTCTATACGATAGACGTGCCGTCTTTCTTCATATAAATCGACGTGCGCGGCTTTTCCATCAATTTGCGAACCATCGGCTCAAAGGCCTCAATGGGCATCGATTCATAGTCCGGATCGAAGCTCGACTGGTCGTATAAGTGGCAGAATTGAGCGGTGTATTCGAAATGCTCATGCTCGCGAAACGCTTCGCGCGCATCCCGGTCTAGGCCAATATGGTGGAAGAAATAATAGCCTTGGAAAACCGCATGGTTTTGCAGCATGAAATAATTTTTCTCGCTGATGAACGGTTTCAAAATCGTCGCGGCCAACTCAGCATGGTTAAAGCTGCCCAATAGGTCGCCAATATCATGCAACAGCGCGCAAACCACATATTCGTCGTCGCAACCCGCTTTATGAGCGCGGGTGGCGGTTTGCAAAGAATGCTCATAGCGGTCGACGGCGAAACCGCCGAAATCGCCTTTGAGCATTTTCAAATGCTCCATCACGCGGTCGGGCAGACCTTTTGAAAAATCGCCAAAAGCCTTTGAAATCTTTTGATAATCTTCTTCTGTTCCATCCACCATGGCGCTGAAGCCAGCCTGGCCTGAAGTCATATCTGTTTTATCGTCTAGCATCGAAACCTCCGTAAAATATCTTGCGATTGTGCCTAACCAAGAGCCATTTGGCAATTGCCATTTTCCACAGTCCGGTTAATCTGTGGCCAGCAAAAAAGGGAGATCATCATGATTAGCTACGTAACGCTTGGAACCAATGATATTGAAAAAGCACGCGCCTTCTATTCGGCTTTGTTTGAAGCCATGGGCGGCAAAGAATTATTCGACAATGGACGCCTATATTTTTATGGCACCGATATGGCCAACCCAATGATTGCCATAGGCGGCCCTTACAACGGCGAAACCGCGACAAATGGCAATGGCACAATGGTTGCCATTCACGGCGGGGATAATGAAAACATCGACCGCCTATACGCCAAAGCTATAGAGCTGGGCGCAACGGACGAAGGCGAGCCAGGACAACGCATGCCGATTTTCTACGGCGCTTATGTCCGCGATTTCGATGGCAATAAGCTCTGCTTCTGCAAACTTGGCTAAAGCAAAACCATTTTAGAACCAGCCCCGGAAAGGCGTTATGCGTCTTCGGGGGCTGGCTTATTTGGCGAAGCATAATTATTCGGCCAAATGCCGTGCATCGCGTCATAGAAAGCATAAACATCGGCCATATCGTCTTTTACATCGCCCGTTGGATAAAACACGCGATCGACACCCACACGGCGCGTCTTACAATTCACCCCAGCTAAAAACACCGGCACATTGGCCGCCAAGGCAATGTGATAAAATCCCATTTTCCATTTCGTACGCGGACTGCGCGTGCCTTCTGGGGTAATGAGCAGGTGAAAGCTCTCATTCTCATCAATTTGGCGCGCCAGAGCTTTTACATAATCCTTCGCCGAGCGACGGTCGACGGGGATGCCGCCGCAATAGCGCAAAAACCAGCCCAGAGGGCCAACAAAAAGCGTGTGTTTGATCAACACGCGCACTTTTAGATTCAGCACAAAAACAAAAGCCAAGAATAAAGCGAAATCCCAATTGCTGGTATGCGGCCCGGCCAGAAGAATGCCTTTTTTCATCGGGGCCGGAATGCTTTGCCCAGGACGCCAGCCGATGAGCAAAATGACAAGCCAAGAAACCAATTTCAAAATAGGGCTCAGAATAGGTGTGGTAAAAATAGTCATTTGGACTTCCTAGCTAATTTTTCGTTTTGGCAGATCGGTAAAATCTGGCGTGCGGTTTTGCGTCCGTGCGTTCATCGCTTCCATAATTTCTTCTGGATGCAACATAGAGGCATTCCACAGGCCAATCCAATCGAGGCCTTCTTGCGTGGTATGGTCGCGCGCATACGTGATGGCGCGTTTGCATCCATGCACTGCCAGGGGCGCATTGGCCGCAATCTCGCGCGCCACTTCCATGACCCCCTCTAACATCGCCTCTTGGGTATCAAAAACGCGGTTTATCAGGCCCACATTGGCGGCCTCTTCGGCTAGCATACGCCGACCCGTATAGGCCAGCTCGCGCACCACCCCCTCGGGGATGAGCTTGACAAGACGCGGGAACGTGCCGACATCGGCGGTCATGCCAATCTTGGTTTCATAGATGGTGATAAACGCATCGCGCGTCGCGTAACGCACATCGCAAGCCGTCACCAAATCAACGCCGCCGCCAATGCAGCCGCCTTGGATGGCCACTAAAACTGGCAGGCGCGATTGTTCTAACACCGAGAGACTGTCTTGCATGCTTTTGACCGTATCGAGAAATTTCAGGCCTTTTTGGCGTTTAACATGATGGGCCGGCAGGGGCGCGTCCGACACCTTCTCATCGCTTGGGCCAAACATGGAAACATCGATGCCGCCACAAAAATGAGGTCCCATAGATGATAAAACAATGACGCGAGCTTGCGCTTCAGCATCGATTTTATCAACTACCTGCGGTAGCTCGCGCCAGAAAGCGCGGTTCATATTATTGCGCTTATCCGGTCGGCTCATTTGAATATGCGCGATGCCATTTTCTACGCTTACGTCAAAACATTCATAAGTCATGATCTGTCTTCCTCAAGTCGAGTTGTGTTTTCAAGTTGGGCGTCAGATTAAAGATAATGCGTCGAGATGCAATGCCTGCCAGCCCGAACGCTCGGCCATGGTCGCAAACATTTCATCGCCGCGCGGCGTGCGCTCCACCAACATGGCCGATACCAACGCCATAATGAAACCAGAAAACGCCGCCCGGCGATAATCTTGCCAAGCCTGCGCCAACGCATACCCCTTCGCTTTGGCGCCCAGCTGCGCATGATAGTGCGCCACCAAAGCCTCTTCTTCGCGCGCGCGCACCCCAGGGTCCCCAAGGCTTGTCGACACGCAATAAGCAATGTCATTCATCGGCGCGCCAGCCGAAACCGTCTGCCAATCAAGAATAACCACGCGGCCCTCAGCATCGGTAAACAGCATATTGTCGAGGCGGAAATCGCCATGCGATAGAACCACAGGCTCTTCCCACGCGCGGTTTGCAGGTTGCATATAGGCGTCAAAGCGGGCCACCAAGGCCGCGCCCATATCCAAAATATCGCTCGGTAGGCGACCCGCATAACGAGCCCGCCATTCGGGATATATCGCCGGCACAAGCGCAGCCAAAAACTCGCGGCGCTCGTCTTCGTGGCTATAGGTCAGCCACTTGTGCTGGTGCAAGCTGGCATCGCCCCAATGGCTTTGGTGCAAAAGCGCGGCTTCGTTTAGGGCCAAACGGAGTTGCTCGAGCGAACAACCATCCATCTGAGCGATTTGGCGCGCGGGGGCCATATCTTCCAATAATAAAACCCCATCGCCACGGCCCGCCTCATAGGTCGACAGATACGCTTTGGGCGCGCGCGCGCCGCAGCTATCGCCAAAGCGCATGTAGAACTGCGTCTCGATTTCGTAAAGGTGCATAGTGCGCGCGGTCTCGCGACTGTTCGTATCGCCTGCCGGACATTTGGCAATCAACGAGGCCGGCAATGGATTTGAGACATGGGTCGGCGACGACGCCCAATCGAGCGTGACCCGATAGCTATCCCCGACTTGACCGGTGCCAACGGGCTCAAACGAAAACCCCGAAAGCGCCTCGCTCGGCTGGTCAAAAACTTGCGCCAGATAAGCGACGTCAAAAGCCGATGGGTGATCGCGAAACGCGCTCATGACATAATCCCGTCGAGTAAATCTTGAAAGCCGCTAGGCGCATGCGGGCCGATGAATAATTGCTCAATCACGCCCAGGCCCTCATAGGTTTTGCCACCCTGCTCAAGGCGCACGTTAGACAAGGTTTGCACATGCAAGTTCTCCATCTTACCCGCTTTTAACGCGGCTTCTGTCGCCTCCAGAGCCATCACATCATGGGCAAAATGGCTTGCCCCATGATGCGTGCCGTGGCCGAATTCGGGATGAATATAGCCAAGCCCCTGCATGTAGAACATGCGCGATAGCGGCGTGAACTTTGCCTGCAAGCCCTCGGCCGCCACCGTTAACTCTTGCACGCGGCGGGTGCCTGGATGATAGCTCGTGGTAAAATCTAATTTGCGCATTTCGAGGCTCGTCCCCGCCTGAAAGTCTTGAAATACCGCTTTGCGGTTCCAAGCCTCGCCTTCGCCATCATCATTGGTATGACAGAAGAAAGCCGCCGTATCGAAATTAACCGGCGTCCACAACCAATAAAACTGCGACGGCGCAGGCGGTACGGGGGCTTGCGCCTCGGCCGCACCGACTTGGCGAATGCCCCAGCTACGATCGCGTGTGCCGCGGCAGCCATCGACGCTCAACTTTGTGCCATCTAGCTCAAGACTTCCCTGCCATTCAATATTTTGCGTGGCGCGGGTTAAGTCCATCATCAGCCGCGTGCCTTGGCGGCGGGTAAAGCGCGGCTCTTCTATGGGGGCGTGGCGGGCCACTGCCGTGATGTCCGCTTTCAAACCGCTGTCATTGTCGCGCACGAGAATGCGGGTTTCTTGCAGCGGGCGGACAATCTCGAGCGTCAACGGCCCCAGCGTCAGGTTTAACCGATCGCCCATCATTTCTTTTGAGGTGCGCAAGTTATATTGCTTGCCGCCATAAGACAGCGAGAAGCTGGCGTCCATAATATTCAGTTGCGGATAGACCCCCAGCGCCACGGCAAAAAAAACCTTGCCGTCGGCGCTATAGCCATTGAAGAAAAACCGATCGTAGAAATTTCGGTCGCCGCCCGCAAAGGCCATCGGCTCGGGCGTTTGGTGCAGCGGATAATCATCGGCTGGTGTCAACATGGACAAGGTCTCCTTACCTATGGTTTTTACACCTTTGCAGACTTACATGGCCGAAATGCCGCCATCGAGTTTCACCTCGGCGCCGGTCATAAATTTACTTTCGTCGCTGGCCAGATAAACCACTGCATAGGCAACATCGCTTGGGTCGCCCACTTCGCCGAGCGGCACTTGGCGCGCCAATTTACCTTTCAGCTCATCGCGCGTCATCGCGCCGACCATGCCGTCCAAAATCGGCGTGTCGATGAATGTCGGGTGGATGGAGTTGGAACGAATTTTATAGCCACGTTTGGCACAATGCAGCGCCACTGATTTCGACAGCAACCAAACGCCCGCCTTGGCCGAATTATAGGCAGCCATATTATGGCCAGCGATGAGACCTGCAATCGACGAAATATTGATAATCGAACCCGGTGCGTGGTCTTTCATCAGCGGAATGGCGTATTTGCAGCCGAGAAAAACACTGTCCACATCCACGGCGTGGACGAGCTTCCACGTTTCAAAATCTGTGTCTTCTACCGACGAGCCGCCACCGATGCCCGCGTTATTGAGCAAGACATTCAGCCCGCCCATGTCTTCATGAGCGGCGGTCAACGCGGCTTTCCAATTTTCTTCATTGGTGACATCCAAGTGATAGGCGAAGGCCTGGCCTGGGTGGTCGGCATTAATCTCATCCGCCACCGCTTTGGCGCCTTCGGCATTAATATCGCTGACGGCGACTTTGGCGCCTTCCTTGGCCAACATTATGGCCGAGGCGCGCCCCAAACCTGAGGCTGCACCCGTGATAAAGGCCATTTTTCCTGCTACGCGCATAATTTTTCCATTCCTGTCTAACTGGTTTTTGGTGGTTTTTTCAAGACAGCGCGAACCGCCGCCTTATTGGTTTCAGATCCGGTGAGCAAAGCATATTGCTCACGGTCCATGAAAGAGCTGACCTGGTTGAGCGCATGGGCATGCGCGTTGATGGCTTGCTTGCTCATCCGCACAGGCAAAGCAGGCAGAGCCAAAACTTTGGCCGCCAGCTCGTGCGCTTTGGTAGCGGTCTCGCCGTTCGGGGCAAGGTAGTCGACCAGCCCCCATTCGAGCGCTTGCTCGGGCGGCAAAGCCTCGCCCAGAATAACAAATTGCTTGGCGCGCGCAGGGCCGATGAGAGCCGTAACACGCGGGTTGGCTTGCCAACTCATATTAATGCCCAACGGAATTTCGGGCAGGCGGATATCGCAATCTTGCGAGGCAATGCGCCAGTCACAAGAAATAGCCAAGGCCATGCCGCCGCCAATGGCATAGCGTTCCATGGCGCAAATGGTCACTTGCTCTAGCGCTTCCCAAGCGGCGCACATATCGGGCCCCAACAGCAGTTTTTGGCGCTGCTCGAGCTGCGATAGATGGTGCGTTTGCATGTCTTTGTCTTTGAGGTCGGCGCCCACACTGAAGGCGCCCTCGCCTTTGAGGATAACGCAATGAGTTTCAATATCGGTTTTGAGCCAACGCGCCACATCGCGCAGCGCGGCCATGGCTTCGGCCGAGAGCGGATTGCGGCCATCGCCCCTATTGAGGGTCACGAGGGCCAAACCGTCGGTGCGGGTGAGTTGAACCGTATCTGAAAAATTTGGGGCCTGTGTCATCGCTTATCCTTTGTGGCTGCAAGGTTAGCACGGCGCAAATCTAAGGCCAGAAAAAATGCGGAAAAAGACAGCAAAAAGGGCATGCCCCGAATGCGGAGACTGCCCTATTCTAATCTTGCCTACTCCCGCTCCAGCGGCGCGGAAAATGCGCGAGCCTAGCGGCCCAAACGACGCACGTTGGCAGGTGTATAATAATCTGGTGTCAGATAATCCAGCCCTTCGTCGACGATATTTGCCGGACGTTCAGACTTTATAGCTAGACCCAAATAGACGAGACGATAGGTAAAGGAAATGGCAAAACGGAAAATGGGTCAAGCAAGTCATTTTTGTTTATTTTTATTAAGTTAACCTAATGACTTTAAAATGGCCGGCCTGGCGCGTGCGCCTGGCCAACGAAAAACGCCGCCCTGCCAGATAGTTAGGCAGAGCGGCGGTTTGAATGCCTATTTTTCAATAGGGTTTATTTCAGGGCGTGAGACTTCACGCCGGGGTCGCCGAACAACAGGACCGAATTGTTTTTGCCCGCTGCCGCTGTCGCAAAGCTCAAGCGATCGATGCGCGATACAGACGTGAAACTTTTGCCGCCATTTTGTGACGTCAGCACCGTGCCCGAAAGTCCGGTGAGGACAATACGGCCATCGGCCAATTGCGTGCCACCGGTAATCGACTGGTCAGCATTGGTGGTGACTTTTTTCCAGCCCTTGCCATTGTTGGTCGAGAGGTAGGCGTTGCCGCGCATGCCATAGACCAAGACGTTGCCATTGGCCAGACCCATGCCACCCCAGAACGAACCGTCATAGCCGGTCTCTAGAGTTTTCCAAGTGCGGCCGCGGTCGACGGATTTGTAAACCGTGCCATATTCAGCAGGAATGTAGACATTGCCTTTTGTATCGGTGAACAGGTCGTTCAGGTGGAAGTCGTCATAGCTGTCTTCGACCAAGGAACGCTGGGTCCAGGTTTCGCCACCATCTTTGGTTTCGAAGGCATAAGAGAAGCCGCCGATGGCGATGCCGTTTTTCGCGTCTGAGAAATACACGCCAAACAAGGGAGTTTCGCCGCGGCGTTCATTGAACTGCAATTCCCAATTATTGCCGCCATCGCTGGTTTTCAAAATGGTCGCTTCATGACCCACCGCATAGCCGGTTTGGTTGTCGAGGAAAATGACACTGGTCAGCGTGTTGCGCGTTGGCACACTCGCGGCCTGCTGCCATGTTTCGCCTTGGTTATCCGAGAGGATAATATGGCCGTTTTCGCCAACGGCTACCAAACGATTGCCCGTTTGCACCACATCCAGCAATAGAGCTTTGGTGGTCATCTTGCTTGGTGAGGCGAATTCATAAGGCTCCATGGCATGGGCGGGTGTGGCCGAGGCCAAACCAAAACCGGCCACGCTGGCACTAAGGGCCAGGCCGAGGGTCATGTTCAAAGCGGCTTTGCAGCGCTTCTTGAGCGACGTGATATTCATTTTCTTCTCCCTAATGGCGGATTTACCGCTTATTTCGTGCCCTACCATATGAGAGGCTTGGCCCTCTGGCAAGTGTCAAAACCGCGCATTTAGCGTCCCAAGCGTCGAATGTTCGCGGGTGTGTAGCGATTGGCATCTAGGTGTTGGGCGTCAAAATCGACCGGTTTCTCTTCGTTGACCAGACCCAGCATTAAATAACGCCCGACCACAAGGTCGTAGACCGTGTCGCCCGAGCCGCCGCAAAGCGGCAATTCATATTGCACGCCGCCGCCGAGCTCTTGCACCCGCCATAGCTGGCCACGGCCATCGTAAATCTCGGTCGCGACAATGCTTTTGGTGTCTTCATCGATATAGAAAATCCGCTCGGCATAGACATGGCGGAACTTCGGCTTCAGCTTGCCAGAGACCTCCCAGACGCGGTGCTTCTCATAGCGCATATGCTCTTGGTTGATGTGGTTTTTGCTAATCAACTCTTTATAGGGGGTTAGCACACGACGGAAATTATTATAGGCGATGAACTTCTCGCTGCGGCCCCGCACCGTCCAATTAAACCGATCGGGGGCGCCATTATAGCCGCCAAAACTATCCGATGTGGTGATGCCGTCACTATTGGTGCCGGGGTTGTCATAGGCAATGGTCGGAGCGCGGCGTACGCGGCGCGTGCCGGGGCTATACGTCCAGGCGCGGCGCGATTCTATCGCCATGTTTAGCGTCTCTTGCACCAAAACCACA
>JABHDF010000057.1 GCA_018673175.1 Rhodobiaceae bacterium
GGATCTTTTAGGGTCGCGCGACCGGTGACAATTTCCACACCGCTTGCCTCTAAGTTACGAATGTAAATCGCATTGAGACGGTCAATTTCTGCATCTTTATTTTTAATCAGCGTCGACCAATCAAAACGGCTTTCGCCCACGCTCCAGCCAAAGCCTGCGGCTTCTTCGAAATCTTCGGCATAATGACTGGCATAGACCAACAGCTTTTTCGGCACGCAGCCGCGAATGACGCAAGTACCGCCAACGCGAAACTCTTCGGCCACCGCCACTTTGGCACCATGGCTGGCGCTCATGCGCGCAGCGCGTACCCCGCCGCTGCCGGCGCCAATCACAAAGAGGTCGTAATCATATGTCATAGCTGTCCCATTTCTTGTAATCCATCTGTGCCGGCCAATACGGCTGCTGTGGCATAGCCCAGAAACAGACCATGTTCAACAACACCCGGCACATTTAACAAAGCCTGCGCCAAAGCCTCTGCGTCGTTTATCGTTCCCAAAGCGCAGTCATAAATATAGTGTCCGCCATCGGTAATAAAAGGGGCGCCAGCGTCTTTATCGGCGCGCAAAGCCATGGCGCCTGCATTTCCTGTGGCCGCCAAGGCTGCGCCAATGGCGGCGGCGGTGGCGCCATGCGAGAAGATATTCACCTCTACGGGCAAATCAAAGGCACCCAGCGTGGCGACGAGCTTTGTATCGTCGGCAATGACAATCATTTTATCGGAAGCCGCCGCGACAATTTTCTCGCGCAATAAAGCCCCGCCTCCGCCTTTAACCAAGCGAAGCTGCGCATCCAATTCATCGGCGCCATCGACGGTTAAATCGAGGCGTTGCAGCTCATCTAAAGACGCCAGCGGAATATTCAGACTTTCCGCTTGGGCGCGTGTGGCTTCTGAGGTGGGCACGCAGACCACGCTCAAGCCCTCCCCAACCTGGGCGCCCAATCCATCGACGAAATAACGCGCCGTGGAGCCCGTGCCGAGGCCCAGTTTCATGCCATCGCGCACTTCTTCTAGCGCGCGCAAAGCCGCTTTTTGTTTCATTTGCTCAACAGCTGTATCGGGTTGCAGAATTCGCGTCTTCCAACTCATAGGTCACGTTCCTTTTGTATCAGGGCCCAAGCTTCATTTATCGCGGCCATTCGCGCTGTCGCAATATGCATCATTTCGACGGGCATGCCACGCGCTTGCAATTGGTCGGGGTGATTATCGCGCACGGCCGCTAGCCAAGCTTTGCGCACCGCCTCATCTGCCACATGGCGGTCCAGTCCTAGCACCGTATAGGGGTCGACAATCGAGCCATCGTGATGGGCTTGCAGGCGTTTGAAATCGCTGGTGCCAATGTCGAAAATATCGGCCACAATTTCGAGGAATTGCTGCTCGGCCGGGTGCAAAACCCCGTCGGCATAGGCGATGTAAAACAACACATCCAGCACGTCTTCCAGCACTTGCGGACTGTCGGCATAAATTTGCGCCACTTGTTTGGCGTAACTATCAAAGCCAGCCACGTCTTCTTGCGCCAATAAAAACACCCGCTCCATATTGCGTTGTTCGCTCTCGGGCACGCGCATCATGTCTTGCACGGCCTGCACCTCAATGGGCGAGACATCGCCATCGGCGCGGGTCATTTTGGCGGCTAAAGAAATCATCGCAATGGTAAACACAACTTGGCGGTCGCCCAAGCGGTCGAGCGCAAAATGGCCCGCCAATGCGCCAACCAACGCGCCCGGCACACCACCCAAAGCATAGCCTGTCGCTATGCCTGCAATTTTTCCCCAAATGGACATGCGGCCAGTCTAGGCAAGATTCATTATGGCGTGTAGGACAAAATCGGCGACAGCCATTTTTCGCAAAGTGCCAAATCCATGCCCTTGCGTTTGGCATAATCAACCACTTGGTCGCGATCAATTTTGCCGACCCCAAAATACTGGCTTTCAGGATGGGCAAAATACATGCCAGACACAGCCGCGCCAGGCCACATGGCATAGCTCTCGGTCAAGGAAATGCCCGCGTGTTTTTCCGCGTCGAGCAGTTCAAACAAAGTGCCTTTTTCCGTATGGTCGGGTTGGGCCGGATAGCCAGGTGCTGGGCGAATGCCCTTATATTGCTCCTCGATGAGCCCGGTATTGTCGAGCGCTTCGTCGCTGGCATAGCCCCAAAACTGCGTCCGTACCCGTTGGTGCAAGCGTTCGGCAAGAGCTTCGGCCAATCTATCGGCCAAGGCTTTCGACATAATCGAGCTGTAATCATCGCCAGCCGCCTCAAAGCGTTTGGCCACTTCATCTTCGCCGTGCCCTGTGGTGACCGCAAAGCCGCCAATGTAATCGGCGCCCTCGGCGATAAAGTCGGATAGCGCAAAATTCGCGCGTTTTTTATCGCCCTCGCCTTTGCGCAGCATTTGCTGGCGCAATGTATGCAAGCGGGCGCGTTCGCGGGTGCGGCTTTCGTCTTCGAACACCACAATGTCGTCGCCATCACGCGCGGCCGGCCAAAAGCCGATGACGGCTTTGGCGGTAATCCATTTTTCCCCAATCATCTGGTCGAGCATCTCTTGCGCATCTTGGAACAAAGACGTCGCCGCCTCGCCAACCACATTATCTGTCAGAATAGCTGGATAGCGACCATGCAAGTCCCAGCTTTGGAAAAACGGCGTCCAATCGATATAGTCGCGCAGCTCGGCCAAATCGTAATCCTCAAACACTTTCGTGCCGGTAAATTGCGGCTTCACAGGCTGATACCCTTGTTTGGGCGTAAAGGCATTGGCGCGCGCGTCGGCTATCGGGCGGCGCTTGGTTTGGGTGCGTCCGCGCGCATGCGCTTCGGCCATGGCTACGTAATCGGCGCGCACTTCGGCTTGATAGTCCACCTTTTTGTCTTCTGACAACAAGCTACTGGCAACGCCGACCGCGCGGCTGGCATCGGTGACATAGACCGTCTGACCCTTGACATAATTGGGGTTAATTTTAACCGCCGTATGCACTTTCGAGGTCGTCGCGCCGCCAATGAGCAGCGGAATATCTAGGCCTTGGCGTTCCATTTCTGCCGCCACATGGCACATCTCATCGAGACTAGGCGTGATCAATCCGCTCAAGCCGATGATGTCGACATTCTCTTCTATCGCCTTGGTGATAATATCATTGGCCGGCACCATGACGCCCATATCAATGACTTCAAAATTATTGCACTGCAGCACCACACCGACGATGTTTTTGCCAATGTCATGCACATCGCCTTTTACCGTCGCCATTAGCACTTTGCCTTTGGAGCTCGACTTGGCACCGGAGGCGATTTTTTCGGCCTCCATGAACGGCTCAAGATGCGCCACGGCGCGTTTCATCACGCGGGCCGACTTCACCACTTGCGGCAGGAACATTTTGCCAGCGCCAAATAAATCGCCGACTTTATTCATCCCATCCATCAGCGGGCCTTCAATGACATGCAGAGGGCGTTCAACTTGTAGGCGAGCTTCTTCGGTATCTTCCTCGATGAAATCTGCCAGACCACTGACCAACGCATGCATCAGACGATCGCGCACGGGGCCCTCGCGCCATTTCAAATCCACGACTTGTTGCGCGCCCTTTTGGCCGCGATAGGTCTCCGCCACTTCCAGCAATTTATCCGTGCCATCGTCGCGCCGATTGAGCAGCACATCTTCCACCGCCAGCTTTAGCTTCGGCTCAATGTCTTCGTAAATGGCGAGCTGGCCCGCGTTGACGATGCCCATGTCCATACCCTTGCCGATGGCATGATAGAGAAACGCCGAATGCATGGCCTCGCGCACGGGCTCATTGCCTCGGAAGGAGAAGGAGATGTTCGAAACCCCGCCAGAAACGTGGGCGTGCGGCAGTTCTTCGCGAATGCGACCCGTGGCTTCAATGAAATCCATGGCGTAATTATTATGCTCCTCAATGCCCGTTGCCACGGCAAATACATTGGGGTCAAAAATAATATCTTCGGGCGCAAAGCCAATTTTATCGACCAGCAAATCATACGATCGTTTGCAAATCTCAAACTTGCGCTCCGCCGTATCCGCTTGGCCGTCTTCATCGAAAGCCATGACGATAACCGCCGCGCCATAGCGTTGGCACAGGCGCGCCTGCTCGAAAAATGGCGCTTCGCCCTCTTTCAAGGATATGGAATTGACCACTGCCTTGCCTTGCACGCATTTCAAACCAGCCTCGATAATCGACCATTTGGAGCTATCAATCATCACCGGAACTTTGGCAATATCGGGCTCAGTCGCGGCTAGGTTGAGAAAGCGCACCATGGCGCCTTGGCTGTCGAGCATGCCTTCATCCATGTTCACATCGATAATCTGCGCGCCGTTCTCGACTTGCTGACGCGCAATCTCGAGCGCCGTATCGTAATCGCCCTCGGTGATGAGGCGGCGGAATTTTGCCGAGCCCGTCACATTGGTGCGCTCTCCGATGTTCACGAAAGGAATTTCGTCGGTCAAGGTGAACGGTTCCAAACCCGACAAACGCATGCGCCTTGGCACATCTGGGATGACCCGCGGGACATTGGCTTCGGCAGCGGCCGCAATGGCCGCAATATGATCTGGCGTCGTGCCACAGCAACCGCCCAGAATATTGACCAGACCGGAGCTCGCAAATTCACCAACAATCGTGGCCATTTCTGCGGCTAATTGATCATATTCGCCAAATTCATTCGGCAGACCCGCATTCGGATAAATGCAAACATTGGTATCCGCAATGCGCGCAATCTCGGCCACATAGGGACGCATTTCATCGGCACCAAGCGCGCAGTTCAGCCCCACCGCGAACGGTTTAATGTGGCGCAGGCTATTCCAAAATGCTTCCGTGGTTTGGCCCGACAAGGTGCGGCCCGAGCGGTCGGTGATGGTGCCCGAAATCATAATCGGCAAGGTGATGCCGATCTGCTCAAACATATCTTGCACGCCGTGCACCGCCGCTTTGGCGTTGAGCGTGTCAAAAATTGTCTCAACCAAAATAATATCGGCGCCGCCTTCGATGAGCGCTTTGGCGGCTTGCGCATAAGCCTCGCGCAATTCATCGTAGGTCACATTGCGATAACCGGGGTCATTGACCTCGGGCGAAATAGACGCTGTGCGGTTGGTTGGCCCCAAGGCGCCCGCCACATAGCGCGGCCGCGACGGGTCTTGCGCCTCCATGGCATCGCACGCTTGGCGCGCCAATTTGGCCCCCTCGACGTTCAGCTCATAGGCCAGATTTTCCATATCATAATCGGCTTGGGCAATGGTTGTGGAGGAGAATGTATTGGTCTCCACAATATCGCTACCCGCCTCGAGATAGGCGGTATGAATATCGCGAATAATATCCGGCTGGCTCAGCGACAGCAGGTCGTTATTGCCAATCACATCGGTATGATACTCGGCAAAGCGCGCGCCGCGATAGGCGGCTTCGTCTAGCTTGTGACGCTGGATCATCGTGCCCATGGCGCCATCCAACATTAGGATACGCTCTTGGGTCAGCTTATTCAGCGCTTCAATACGGCTCTCGCGGGTCCAATTCATGGCTTAACTTTCTTGCTTTAAAGGGGCGCCCAATTGCAAAATTCGACATACGGCAAAGGTCAAATCCGCTTGATTGAGCGTGTAAAAATGTAAGTATTCGAGGCCTTCTTCCAGCAGTTTACGGCATTGGTCAACTGCGACAGAGGCGCCGATATGTTTGCGGGTATCCAGGTCTTCGTCTAGGCCTTGATAAAGCGCAACCAGCTCGTCCGGCATATGCGCACCGCACGCGTCGGCCATGCGTTTGGCGCCTACAAAATTGGTCGTTGGCATAATGCCCGGGATGACCGGAATGGTGACATGAGCCGCCGCCAGCGCATCGCGAAAGCGCAAATGCGCTTCTGTATCAAATACAAATTGCGTAATCGCACGGGTCGCGCCTGCGTCAATTTTGGCTTTCAACAAATCAATATCGTCGCTCAGGGCGCGTGATTCTGGATGCTTTTCCGGGTAGGCACTAACCGTAATGTCAAAGCCGCCGCGTTTGGCTAGCGCTTCGATGAGCTCCACCGAGCCGCTGTAGCCATCGCTATGGGCAGAGAACGCGCCCATATCGGGCATGTCGCCCCGCAGCGCCACAATGTGCTTTACCCCTGCGGCGGCATAATCATCCACCACGCTGTCGACCTCGGCTTTGCTGGCCGCCACGCAAGTTAGATGGGCGGCTGGCTTTAGGCTGGTCTCGTCGATAATGCGCTTGACGCAAGAATGCGTGCGGTCGCGCGTGGAACCGCCAGCGCCATAGGTGACCGATACAAAATCGGGGCCCAGCGGCGCCAAACGCGAGATATTATGCCAAAGCTTATCCGCTGCCGCCTCTGATTTGGGCGGGAAAAATTCAAAACTAATCGCGGTCATACTGGTTTCCTAATGTCTGCGGGGGGCTCATTTGGTTTTTGGGCTTGCCACATAGCTACCGTTAAATCTTGCGCGCCCTCGGAGGCCTCGGGCGATAACACTTGCGTCTCGCCGATCTGCAGTCGGCTTTGGGTCAACATGGCGCGCATGTCGCCATCGTCAAAACCAAGCCGGCGATGGGCGTGATCTTCGCGCAGGCTTTCCATTTCATGCGGGCCAAAATCGGCAATCAATACGCGCCCGCCCGGTACCAAAATGCGCGCCGCTTCATTCAGCGCGCGCTGCGGGTCGTCGAGGAAGTGCAGCACTTGATGCAAAATCACCACGCTAGCGACATTGTCTTCTAGGGGCACATTGGCGCAATCCCCTTGGCGCACCTGACAATTTTTTGCGCCCACTTCGTCTAGCTTGCTGCGCGCCAGCGTTAACATGTCTGCGCTGACGTCAAAGCCGATGGCGCGCTGCGCCCGATGGCCAAAAATCTCGAGCATACGCCCCGTGCCGGTTCCCAAATCAACCAGCAGTTCCATATCGCCCGCATGGCTCTCAAGGTGGTGCGCCATTATTTCTTCCACGGCCGTTTCAGGAATATGACGGGCGCGCAACTCATCCCAACTGGCGGCATTGGCAGCGAAATAATTTTGCGCCCGCTCGGCGCGCAATTGTCGGACTTCGCCAAAGCGCTCGCGGTCGCGCAAAATATCATGATCGGAATCGGGAATATGGCGGATGATTTGCGCCAAAACATCGGAAACGGGCGCGCCCTCATGCAGCCGATAAAACACCCAACTGCCTTCGGGGTAACGCTGCACCAGACCGGCGTCGGCCAATAGCTTTAAGTGTCGCGAAATGCGCGGCTGGCTTTGCGATAGCACCTGCGTCAGCTCAGACACGGTCAACTCCCCAAGCGCCAAAATGGCGAGGATGCGAAGCCGGGTGGGTTCTCCCGCGGCACGTAGGGCGGATAATAACTGTTCCATAAGCATTTTATACATAAACATATCCTTATATGTCAAGCCTCAAGCCGATAAATCCCTAAATATATCGGTGTTTAAAAACCATAGTGGCGAAAAAACGCCTTTCCCCTCTTTTCCAACGGCTCAAATAGGCCTAGCGTCTAAGCTCACAAACGGAGCGACCCTAAATAATGAAACGCATTCAAAACCTACTTCTCACCAGTTTGATAGCGACCAGTCTCGCGGCTTGTGCCAGCTCGGACGCTTTAGAGGCGGCCAGTAATGTGGATCGCGACCCATATGAAAAATTCAATCGTAAAATGTTCGCGGTTGAGCAGACCCTGGATGCCTATGTTTTAAAGCCTGTTGCCAAGGGTTACCTCTATGTGCCGCAACCGGCGCGGCGTTCGTTTCGCAATTTTTTGAACAATCTCATTTCGCCCGTCACGCTGGCCAATGATTTATTTCAAGGCGAGATGGAGCGAGCCAGCACCACCGCGCTGCGCCTTGGCATCAACACAGTCATCGGCATCGGCGGCCTATTCGACCCCGCCACTCGGCTTGGGCTAGAGCGCCATGAAGAAGACTTTGGCCAGACTTTAGCCACCTATGGCGTAAAGCCAGGCCCGTATTTATATGTTCCGATGCTTGGCCCCTCGCCGCCTCGCGATTTATTCGGCTGGGGCTTCGATTGGCTGTTTGACCCCGTCACTTACGCAAGCAGCGACGACCTGACAGGCCCCATTTTGCGCTATACGCTCGATGGCATCGACGCGCGCGCCACCAACCTTGGCATTATTGACGAGATTGAACGCAGCTCCATCGATTTTTACGCTACAGTTAGAAGCCTGTATCGGCAAAACCGAGACAGCGAAATTAACAATGGGGTAACCAACCTCGACGACTTGCCAGACATCGACGACCTCGATGACCTCGATGACTTAGACGATTTTTAGGAGCCACCCCATGCGCATGACATTTAAAAGCCTCGCCGTTTTCGCCCTGTTTCTAATGCCCCTATCGGCTTCGGCGCAAGCCAACGCTCCGGATTTGGCCAAGGCTCAAGCCTTTGTCACGGCGCTGACCGATGATGCGATTGTCATTCTATCTGGCGAAACCACCCGCGCGGGCCGCGAGGCCAGTTTCTCTAAATTGCTCAATGAAAAGGCCAATATGCGCCGTATCGCGCGCTTTACGCTGGGACAATTTGGACGCAAAATTTCCAAGCCAGACTTTGAAACCTACCAAGCCCTGCTCAATACATTCATCGTCAAAGTCTATGCCAATCGCCTCGGCGAATATTCCGATGAGAAAGTTATCGTCGGCAAAGCCCAAGCGAAAAAGAAGAACGTCATCGTGAGCAGCCGAATTGAATTTGCCAATGGTCGCGACCCGATTGATATCGACTGGTGGCTGCGTCTCGAAAAAGATGGCAGCTTCACGCTGTTTGACGTCCGGGTTCTGGGCGTTTGGATGGCCCAAGAGCAGCGCGATAGTTTCGCGTCCGTGCTGAAAAATAACAAAGGCGACATCAACGCTTTGCTGACGCATTTGCGAAATAAAATATCTTCTGACCCCAACGACAGCTAAGCCCAACCCGAAGGCCGTTTGAAAATAAATATCTTTTCTTGTTGCGAATAATTATCAATAGCACTATAGATGCGAATGATTATTATTTACAGGACGGAAAAATGACATCTCAAATTAGACCTTACCTAACGCTCTCAACCCTTCTCTCTCTCGCCCTTAGTGTTTCCCCCGCCGCGGCGCAAAGCGCCTCGAGCGTGGATGAGGTGGTTGTCACGGCCAGCTCCAACAACCGCGCGTCGGCGCTAAAAATGCAAGTGCCGCTTATCGATGTGCCGCAAAGCCTATCGATTATTGATGGAACCGAAATGAAGCAGCGTGGCTTTCGCGAGCTTGGCGATATCGTTAGCTACACGCCTGGCCTTAGCACTTCGCAAGGCGAAGGCCACCGCGATTCCATTGTTTTTCGCGGTGTGCGCTCGACAGCCGACTTCTTTTTAGATGGCGTGCGCGATGACGTGCAATATTATCGCCCGCTGTATAACCTCGAGCAGGTCGAGATTCTGCGGGGGCCCAATGCGCTGTTGTTTGGCCGCGGTGGCACGGGCGGCGCGGTCAATCGCGTTAGCAAAAAAGCCAGCCTAGGCACACAGATGCGCGATGTCGACTTCAAGCTAGACAGTTTCGGCGGCACGCATTTCGCAGCTGATATAAACCTACCGACCGGGAAAAATGCCGCGCTTCGCCTCAACGCCTATGCGGAAACTCTGGAAAACGACAGAGACTTTTATGATGGCGAGCGTAGCGGTTTTAACCCAAGCTTGAAACTTAGCCTCAGCGAGCAAACCACTTTGGACCTTTCTTATGAGCGCATGGACCACGAGCGCTTCATCGACCGAGGCATTGTGACCGATCGCGAAACGGGAGCCCCGGTTGCGCGCCATCGCGACACGGTGTTTGGCAGTGCCACAGACAATATCAGCACGTTGGAAGGCGATGTATTGCGCGCTTCGCTCTCGCGCCGCTATTCGCAAAACACCAAGGGTTCAATGAGCTTGCATTATGGGGACTATGAAAAGACCTATCAAAACCTCTACGCCGATGGCTATGACGCCGACGCCAATACCGTAACCCTAAAGGGCTACAAAGACCCGACAGAGCGCACGAATATGATTGTCTCTGGTTATATCCTCCACAAACGAGACGCGGGGGGGCTATCGCACAGCCTTTTGCTGGGCGGCGAATATGTCGACACGCAATCGGACAACCATCGGTATAATCCGACCTTTTCCTCGAATGGGGCGACCTCGGAAAGCTTTATCATTGCGCCTCAATTGGATTTAACGCAAAACGCATTGGGCGCCGCGACCAGCGTAATTTTTTCCGATGATTTGAAAACCCGCACGCAGACGCAAATCAGCGTTGCCTCGGTGTTTTTGCAAGACCAGATTGGCGTCACCGACAGATTACAAGTCCTACTGGGCGCGCGCTTTGACAGTTTTGACATCACCGTACGAGACACGCTGGACCCATCGGCCATTACGGCACAATCGCGCAAAGACGAGGAAGTATCCCCTCGGGTGGGGCTGATTTACAAGCCACAACCCCATGTCTCGGTTTATGCCAGTCACAGCGAGAGCTTTTTGCCACGCTCCGGCGAGCAGTTTAAAAACTTCTTCCCAGAAAGCGCTGCTAAACTCGACCCGGATGTTTTTGAAAATGCAGAAATTGGTGTGAAATGGGATATTTCCCGCGAGCTAAGCTTTGCCGCCAGCTTCTTCGATAGCGAACAGACGCAAGCTAAAGACGACGGCAGCGGCCAGATTTCGACCATCCAAGGCCTGCGCGTCGATGGCTATGAATTGGAACTAAAGGGCCAAGTGTCGCCCGATCTGGAGCTAAGCCTTGGGTTTACCTCTCTCGACGGAAAAACCAAAACCGGCGTCACCCCCCGCGAATTGCCCGAGACGCAATATTCAGCTTTCGCCCAATATCAAGCCAACGAAAGGCTGCTTGTCGGCTTTGGCTTCACCTATCAAGACGAGGCGCTCATCAAGGATGGTTCCACCGCCTATCTGCCGGATTACACGCGGTTTGATGCCTCGGTTTCTTATGCTGTATCGCCAGACACAACCCTTCGGGCAACGCTCGAAAACCTGACGGATGAAGACTATTACCCGCATTCGCACGGCACCGACCAAGTAAGTGTTGGCGAGCCGAGGAACGCGCAAGTGTCTCTCACGCGCAAGTTTTAACGCGCTTAAAAAACGTCGAAAAAAAAGCCCCGGTGCAAACGGTTTGCATCGGGGCTTTCTCTTATCTCGCGAATTGTTTGTATTTGATCCGCTTTGGCACTTCGGCATCGGTGCCGAGGCGGCGTTTTCTATCTTCTTCATATTCCGCGTAATTGCCTTCAAACCACTCCACATGACTGTCGCCTTCAAAGGCCATAATATGCGTAGCAATACGGTCGAGGAACCAACGGTCATGGCTGATGATAACGGCGCAGCCAGCAAAATTATCTAGCCCTTCTTCGAGCGCGCGAAGCGTCTCTACGTCTAGGTCATTGGTCGGCTCATCGAGCAGCAGCAAGTTCGAGCCCGACTTCAGCATTTTGGCGAGATGCACGCGGTTGCGCTCTCCCCCCGACAAAAGGCCAACTTTTTTCTGCTGGTCGCCGCCACGGAAATTGAACGCGCCCACGTAAGCGCGCGAATTCATCTCGCGATTGCCCAGTTCCAAAATATCATTGCCGCCAGAAATTTCTTCCCAGACGGTTTTCTCATCCGCCAGCGAATCGCGGCTTTGGTCGACATAGCCCATCACGGCCGTATCGCCCACACGAAGCGCGCCGCTATCTGGCGTCTCGCCCCCCGTTAACATTTTAAACAGGGTGGTTTTACCCGCGCCATTGGGCCCGATAACCCCAACAATACCGCCCGGCGGTAGCGTGAAAGATAAATCATCGATGAGCAGTTTCTCGCCAAAGCCCTTGGTCAGGTTTTCGCCTTCCAGCACAATGCCACCCAAACGTGGGCCCGATGGAATGGTGATTTGCGTACGGCCCACTTCTTCGCGGCCTTGGTTTTCCAACAGTTCTTCATAGGCGTTAATCCGCGCCTTGCTTTTGGCTTGGCGCGCTTTCGGGGACTGGCGAATCCAGTCCAACTCATTGGCCAGGGTGCGTTGCTTGCTGTCGTCCTCGCGCGATTCTTGCTCGAGGCGTTTTTGTTTTTGTTTCAGCCAATTGGAATAATTGCCCTCGTAAGGCAGCCCTTGGCCGCGGTCTAGCTCCAAAATCCAGCCGGTAATTTGGTCCAAGAAGTAGCGATCATGGGTTACCAAAACAACCGTGCCGCCAAAATCTTCTAGGTGATGCTGCAACCAAGCCACGGTCTCGGCGTCGAGATGGTTGGTCGGCTCATCGAGCAGCAAGAGGTCTGGCTTTTCGAGCAGCAACTTACAAAGAGCCACGCGGCGCTTTTCGCCACCCGAGAGATTTTCCACCGAAGCGTCGCCGGGAGGGCAACGCAACGCGTCCATGGCTTGCTCGACCTGTGCGTCCAAATCCCAGAGGTTTTGCGCGTCAATCTGGTCTTGCAAAGAGGCCATTTCTTCGGCCGTTTCGTCGGAGTAATTCATCGCCAAATCATTATAGCGCAGCAAGAGAGCCTGCTTTTCAGCCACCCCCTCCATTACATTGCCGAGCACGTCTTTGTCTGGGTTGAGCTGCGGTTCCTGTTCGAGATAGCCAATTTTGGCGCCTTCGGCAGCCCATGCCTCGCCCTGATACTCGGTGTCGACGCCGGCCATAATTTTCAGCAAGGTCGATTTACCCGAACCATTGACCCCGACAATGCCGATTTTAGCACCTGGGAAAAACGAGAGGCGCACTTCTTTTAAAACCTGTTTGCCACCGGCATAGGTTTTGGACAATTTATCCATCACATAAACATATTGATACGCAGCCATTTTCTTCCCCTTTTCAGATGATGACTTTTTGCCAGTTTTAACGAGCACTGGCAAGGCGCGTCTGTCTCGCCCGCCCAAAACCTCAGGCAAACGTCAAAAGGCCCCACCCCTCAAAAAAGAGGCAGAGCCTTTTTTAAAAATCTCGCGAAGAAGGGTCTAGAAAATGACCAGAGCCTCGCGCACGATAAGGATGAGCAGCGCCACCCAAGACAGCAAGAAAATGCCAAAGCGCAGCAGCACGACGTTAACCGTGGCTTGCACCAGCGAATGCACCACGCGGATGATCACAAACGCCCAAGCGGCGTTTACCGCCATGGCATCGACGTGACCCGCTACCGCAATAACCAGAGCAATCGCGTAAAACAAGGTCGGTTGCTCGAACAGGTGATTGTAATTATCGGCGATACGGCGCACTTCCGATGGCAAATAACTCATGCCCACGGGATGGCCCATTTCGGCTTCGGGAATTTTTGCGTTGCCAACGGCTGGAATGCGCGTGGCATACATCCAAATCATCATCACACCGCTCCAAAGGCCCAGTGCCACAACAGGTTGTAGAATTGCAGAAGCTTCCATTTTCTCCTCCTATAAAAGCATGCCCTAAGTTTGCGCCGCTTCGAGCGACGATAGCAAGTCGTTCGTGTCGGTTTTTCTAAAACAAAGCCACAGCTTCGCGCACAAGAAGCACCAGCAGCACCGCCCAAGACAGCATAAAAATGCCAAAGCGCAGCAGCACGATGTTGACCGTGGCCTGCACCAAAGAATGGACGACACGAAGCGCAACAAAGCCCCAAGCACAAGCCACCGCCAACGCATCGACATGGCCCAGGGCGGCGATCAGCAAAACCACCGCATAAAACAGGGTCGGTTGCTCGAATAAGTGGTTGTAATTATCCGCCACGCGGCGCGCCTCGGTGGGGAAATACGCCATGCCCGACGGATGCGCCTGCTCCGCTTTGGGAATGCGGGTTGTCGGCGCCGCTTTTAGCCGCGCTCTGGCCAGCCAAAGCATGACCACCCCGCTCCAAAGGCCCAAAGCCACGGCGGGCTGTAAAATTGCACTGGGTTCCATGTCTGTCTCCTATCTTAAATTAGCACATGAAGTCTGCGCCGCTTTGCGCCATGATGGAAGCCTGTTCGCAACCAATTTGGAAGCCCACATGTCTGACATTACGATTTTCACCGCCCGTGCCATTCACACTATGGAGCCCAGCCTGCCCCACGCCACGGCCATTGCCGTGCGCCAAACAGACGACGGACAGGCACAAATTTTAGAAGTCGGCACGCTAGACAGCTTGCAGCCATGGATGAGCCGCCATAAGCACACGATAGATGAGCGTTTTGCCGATAAAGTGATTATGCCGGGTTTCATTGACCCACATTTGCACCCCAGTATGGCGGCGGTTATTTTGCCCATGCAATTCATTACCGCGCTGCCTTGGGATTTGCCGTGGGAAAAAGTGCCGGCCACAAAATCGCATGAGGCCTATCTGGAACGCCTCGCCAACTTGGCCAATAGCGATAGCGAAGAGGCGTTTTTTACCTGGGGCTATCATCGCAATTGGCATGGCGATATTACCCGCAAACAATTAGACGAAGCCTGCCCTGAGCGCCCTGTTGTGGTTTGGCATCGCTCGTTTCATGAGGTGATTTTAAACAGCGCCGCGCTAGAGCATTTCGGCCTCAACAATAATGAGGTCGGCGCGCATCCGCAGATTAAATTAGAAGACGGATTGTTTTACGAAAACGGCTTGCGGCTGGCGATCAACGCGTTGAACCCGGTAATTATGTCGCCAGAGAAATTTGGCCTTGGCATGCAGCGCCTCAAGCAAGTCGCGCATTTTGGCGGCCATACGTTGCTTGGCGATATGGGCATTGGTATTTTTAATTTCGAGATGGAATGGCAAGCCGCGCTGGGATTTTTCAACACAGACGACACGCCGTTTCGGGTGCATTACACGCCCAATATGCTAGCCCTGGCACACGATGGAGACTACGCCCGCGTGGAAGCAGAAATGGCGGCCTATCCAGATTTAAACAGCGACAAATTATTCTTTACCGACCATGCAAAACTATTCACCGATGGCGCGTTTTTCTCGCAATTGATGATGGTCGGCCAGCCTGGCTATCTCGATGGCCATGAGGGCGAATGGATGATGGTGCCAGAACGATTTGAAGAAGCGGCACGGCTTTTATGGCTCAAGGGCTATAAAATTCACGTCCATTGCACCGGCGACATGGGGCTAGAGCTGGCGCTCGATACGCTGGAGAAATTGCAAGACGAAAAGCCGCGTTTCAACCACCGCTTTACGATTGAGCATTTTGGCCTCTCGACGCCCGAGCAAGTGCGCCGCATGGCCAACCTTGGCGCCATTGCCTCGGTGAACGTCTATTACCTGCACGAGCTGAGCGAGATTTATGCGCGCGACGCGATTGGCGAAGAACGCGCTTATTCGATGGCGCGGCTTGGCACGCTGAAACGGAACAACGTGCCTTTCGCGCTGCATTCCGATTACACAATGGCGCCTGCCTTGCCGCTGAACTCGGCTTGGGTGGCGGCGACGCGCGAAAATGAGGCTGGCAAAATTGTTGGCGAAGGGGAATGCGTGCCACTTTATGATGCGCTGAAAGCCATCACGCTGGATGCCGCATATGTGCTGGGCCTGGAAAATGAAGTCGGCAGCTTGCGGGCTGGCAAACGGGCTGATTTCACCGTGCTGGAGCAAGACCCATTTGAGGTGGGCGCACAAGGGCTGCGCGATATTCCCATTTGGGGAACCGTGTTTAACGGCGTGCCGTATCCAATTGAAAAACCCTAATGCTGCCGCTGACGATATTGGGCGGCTATTTGGGCGCGGGCAAAACCACGCTGATCAATCGGCTATTGGCCAACCCGCCTGCCGCCTTTAAAGGCAAACGCCTGACCATTTTGGTCAATGATTTTGGCGCCATCAACATCGATGCCGAGCTGATTGAAGCGCATGATGGCGACACGATTTCGCTGGCCAATGGCTGCGCCTGCTGCCAATTGCAAGATGATGCGCTGCAGCAATTGCAGCAATTGGCCAAAAGCGACACACGCCCCGACCATGTGTTGATTGAGGCCAGCGGCGCCGGAGAACCCGCCCGCCTTGCTTATCTCGGCTATGGCATCCAGGGGCTGCAACTGGCGGGCATTTATGTGGCCATTGACGCCACAACTTTGGCGGCCAAACGGCGCGATAAATTTGTCGGCGGCCTGATCAATCGGCAAATCGCGCAAGCCGATTACTGCCTGCTAACCAAGGCCGATTTAACCGATGACGAAGGCGCCAGCGCGCAACACCTCTTGGCCAGCCTTACCCAAGCCCCCCTCGCGCACCCCAGCGACGAGGTGCTGGCCGACATGCTAACGCTGTCGGCTTCTAGCGCCTTGCCTGATATGGCCGACACCGCACCGCTGTTCGCCGACACGCTGTTCGATACGATGAGCTTCTCGGCACAGGCACCTTTGGATATAGAAAAGTTGACTGTCTTGTTGGACGAAGTGGCGCCCAAACTGGCGCGCGCAAAAGGCCACACGGGCACGCATCGATTGCAATTGGTCGGCGAGCGCTACACGCTCCTCGAAGCGGAACGGCGTGCGCCTGAATTGGTGTTTATTGTAGAAAAAGGAAAGTTGGATTTGGCGGCTTTGACGTCGAGCCTTAAAGCTCTCTCAGAATAAACCAAAGCAAATATTGGTGGGCCCGGCAGGACTCGAACCTGCGACCAATCCGTTATGAGCGGACCGCTCTAACCACCTGAGCTACAGGCCCCAACACCAATACGGCACCTATTATGCGTCTAATTCTGGAAAATACAAACCCGGTTCATGCGAGGCGGCTTCTTCTTCGCTCATTTGCGCATAGGCAATGATGATGACCAAATCTTGTTTTTGCGCCAGACGCGCCGCCGCGCCATTGATGCCGATGGTTTTCGAACCACGTGGCGCCGGTATCGCGTAAGTCGTGAAGCGTCCGCCCGTGTTGATGTTCAACACGTCAACTTGCTCATTTGGCAAAATGCCAGCCTTGTCGAGCCAATCTTGGTCCACCGAAATCGACCCCTGATATTGCATGTCGCATTGGGTCACTGTGGCGCGGTGAATTTTCGCCTTCATCATCGTTAACATCATTGGGAGAGCCTGATTATTCGTACTAAAGTCTAATTATCCAAGAAACTGCGAAGCTTGCGAGACCGGCTTGGGGGTTTGAGCTTGCGCAAGGCTTTCGCTTCAATTTGGTGAATGCGTTCGCGCGTTACAGAGAACTGCTGTCCCACTTCTTCCAGCGTATGGTCGGTGTTCATACCAATGCCAAAGCGCATGCGCAAGACGCGTTCTTCGCGCGGCGTTAGCGAAGCCAAAACCCGCGTAGTGGTGTCGCGCAAGTTCGACTGAATGGCGGCATCAATCGGCAAGATGGCGTTTTTATCTTCGATGAAATCACCCAGCTGACTATCTTCTTCGTCGCCAATCGGCGTTTCCAAACTAATCGGCTCTTTGGCGATTTTCAAAACTTTGCGTACTTTATCGAGCGGCATCGAGAGTTTTTCCGACAGCTCTTCCGGCGTCGGTTCGCGGCCGAACTCGTGCAGCATTTGGCGCGAGGTACGCACCAGCTTGTTGATGGTCTCAATCATATGCACCGGAATACGAATGGTGCGCGCTTGGTCGGCAATCGAGCGCGTGATCGCTTGGCGAATCCACCACGTCGCATAGGTCGAGAATTTATACCCACGACGATACTCAAATTTATCGACCGCTTTCATCAGACCAATATTGCCCTCTTGAATAAGGTCGAGGAATTGCAGGCCGCGATTGGTATATTTTTTGGCAATGGAAATCACCAGCCGCAAATTGGCTTCGACCATTTCCTTCTTGGCAATGCGCGCTTCGCGCTCGCCTTTTTGCACAGTGCGCACGATGCGGCGATAATCCGTGATGTTCAGACCCGTCTCATTGGCCAGCTCTTGAATTTCGCTACGGATGGTTTTCACGTCATCGCGGTTTTTCTGGATGAAGTCTTTCCAGCCCTTGCCCGTCAGACGACCGACACGGCGAGACCAATTGGCCTCATATTCATTGCCTTGATATTGCTTCAAAAACTCGTCGCGCGTCACGCCGGTTTTTTGCGCCAAACGCCAAAGCTGCGCCTCTAGCCCAACCAGTCGTTTGTTAATCGCATAGAGCTGCTCTACCAGAGCCTCGATACGATTGTTGTTGAGCGCTAAACCTTTGACTTCGTGAATAATCTCGCCGCTCAATTTATCCGAGCGCGTTTGCTGCGCTTTGGTCAGCTCTTTGCCTTCGCTTTGCAGCTCGACGCTTTGGTCTTGCAAACGACGCAATTTTTTATACGTCGACGCGATGATGTCGAAACTGCCCAATACTTTTGGCTTCAGTTCCATTTCCATGGCCGAAAGCGACATATTGGCTTCGGCTTCATCATCGTCTTCATCTGGCTCGCCCTCAGCTTCGCCCGATGGCGCGCCAGATGGAGGCGGCGCCGCACCCGCTGCAGAGCGGTCAATTTTCTTGGCTTCCGGGCCTGCAAAAGTGGCGTCCAAATCAATAATATCGCGCAGTAAAACTTTGCCTTCGTTCAGCTCGTCGCGCCAAATGATAATCGCCTGAAAAGTCAGCGGGCTTTCGCAAAGCCCAGCAATCATTGTTTCGCGACCGGCCTCGATGCGTTTGGCAATGGCAATCTCGCCCTCGCGGGACAACAGCTCCACCGAGCCCATTTCGCGCAAATACATCCGCACCGGATCATCCGTGCGATCGCCTGCCGCGCCTGTTTTGGCGGTTTTGGCCACGGCCGATGTGCTGGTGCTGGCGGCCACGGCGGTTTCGCCGCTTGGCTTGGCGTCGCCGTCTTCTTCGGCTTCGTCGCCATCATCTGTCTCTACAACCGTGATGCCCATCTCCGAAAGCATCGCCATAATATCTTCGATTTTTTCAGAGGTAAATTCTTCCGGTGGCAAAACCGCGTTGAGCGCGTCAATGGTCACAAAGCCGCTCGATTTAGCAGCCTTGATCATGCGCTTCACATCGCGATTGTCCATGTCGATAAGTGGGCTGTCGCCTGTTTCGACTTCTTGTTCTTTTGCCTTGGCTTTTTTGGTTGCCATGTAAGTCTCCGTGACCCCTCACGATTAACATTAAGCTGCGCTATCGTCTCCGCGTTCCAGCGCCGCAATTTCATTCTTTATCGCCAAAAGGCGTTCCAGCGCGTTTTGGGTTCCATCCCGCGCTAGCTCAATCTCGAGTTCTGCCTCAACCGATTTTTGTTCGGTCGTTAATGTCTGTAATTTATGATGATTGCGCGCCACTTCAAGCCAGCCCGCCAAAACGTCTTCCAGATCACTTTCCCTGCGCGCAAAACTCATACGCCGAGCTTCTGACATATTTACCAAACGCTCGCAAATTTCCTGCTTTCCCTTGCCTATCAAATGCCTTGTGAAAGCGCCATTGTCAAGTCCTGCGTCCGTCTCTGTAGGGGCTTCCAGCTCATCGAAATAGTCGATCATCTCAAAGCGCAGAGCGTCCAAAGCCGATGTTTGTATTTCTAGGGTCTCAAACCTGTCGCGCTCGTGCACCAATAGCGCGGGGTGCTGCAACACACAAAGCACAATCAAAGCCTCGCGGTTCGACCAATCGGTGACCCCTCTCGAGATGGCGGAGCGGCGCGCTTCCGAAGTCGGCTGCGACCGAAAGCGCGGGTTTTGCTTGGCGCGCGGGCCGCCACGGTTTTGGTAGGGCACGCCCTGCTCGCCCAATAATTTGTCCAGCCGAGCCTTAATATCTTGCCCATAAAGGGCGCGCACATCTTTATCCCCGACGCGCGCGGTCGCTTCGCGCAGACGCTTTTTCAGCGCTGCCGCTCGCTCGGGCGTATCCCAGGGGGCGGCTTCAATTTCGCGCTCCCACATTAAATCGATGAGGCTCATGGCTTTGCCCAAAAGCGCCTGCATGGCTTCGGCCCCGCCTTCGCGCACCACATCATCGGGGTCTTTGCCGGGCGGTAGAATAGCAAAGCGCAGAGAATACCCAGGTTTTAACAAAGGCAAAGCGCGGTCAATCGCGCGGTAAGCCGCGCGCAAGCCCGCCGCATCGCCATCGAGGCATAAAATCGGCTCGGGCGCCATGCGCCATGCGAGGCCGATTTGCTCTTCGGTAATCGCTGTGCCCAGTCCCGCCACCGCATTGATAATGCCCGCGCGCGCCATGCCCACGACATCCATATACCCTTCCGAGATGAGCACGTTATTGGTGTCATAGGCGGCTTGGCGAGCGCCCGAGAAATTATACAAAACGCGGCTTT
Organism: Rhodobiaceae bacterium; assembly: GCA_018673175.1. Classification (GTDB taxonomy): domain Bacteria; phylum Pseudomonadota; class Alphaproteobacteria; order RS24; family RS24; genus UBA8337. The sequence goes on from JABHDF010000057.1 coordinate 20,170, forward strand.
TATGAAACAGCGGGGTCTCGGGCGAATTAAGATATTTGGCCTTGGCCTCGGCGCTCATCGCGCGTCCGCCAAAAGCAATTACGCGACCGCGCGCATCGTTAATCGGAAAAATAATCCGATCGCGGAAACGGTCATAAGGCGCTTTATTATCGTCTGGCTTGATGGCCATCCCAGCTTCAACAATTTTATCTAGCCCCATATCGCGCGCGCTCAAATGCTCCACCAAAGCGGTGCGCGAGCTTGGCCCAAAGCCAATGCGAAAGCGCGTTATCATCTCTTGGCTGACACCGCGCTGCTCAAGATAAGCGCGCGCCTCAGCAGCGGCGGGAGTTTTAAGCTGCGCTTCAAACCATTTGGCCGAAGCTTCCGTGACATCTAAAAGGCTTGCTTGATTGACCGCGCGCACGGCATCTTGCGGGTCTCGGTCGGGCATTTGCATACCCGCCTCAGACGCCAAACGCTCCACCGCCTCTGGAAAACTTAGACCCTCCGTCTCCATGACAAAGTCAAACACCGAGCCGTGGTTGCCGGTCGAGAAGCAATGGTAAAATTGCTTGTCGTCATTGACGGTGAAAGAAGGGGTTTTTTCAGGCTTAAACGGGCTAAGGCCCACAAATTCACGGCCCCGGCGTTGCAGCTTAACCTTGCGGCCAACCACGTCGGATACGGAAATTCGATTTCTAATTTCTTCGAGAAAGGTTTGGGGAAACGCCATGGCCCTATTTTACGCGCTTATCGGCTGTGCCGCCATGGCGATAATGAGCACGAGCCATGCAAACAGCATATTTCTTGTGAATGAAACTGAAAACGGCGTTTAGCTGAGGCGCTGTTTGACCAAACCGCCGGCTTTGCCAAAGTCCATCTGTCCGGCATATTTGCCTTTCAAGACGCCCATAACTTTGCCCATGTCTTTCAAGGATTGTGCGCCCACCTCTGTGCAAGCGGCGTCGACGGCACTGGCCACATCTTCATCGCTGAGTTGGGCAGGCAGAAATTCTTCAATGACAAGTATCTCGGCGCGCTCTTGCTCGGCCAATTCCAACCGACCCGCTTCTTCATAGGTGGTGGCGGCCTCTTGGCGTTGCTTTACCATTTTGGCAAGAATTTCTAGAATTTGGTCGTCGCTGACGCCATCGCCATTATCAGCGCTGCGGGCGGCGATATCTCGGTCTTTAATGGCTGCCATAATCAGGCGCAAAGTCGAGACACGAATTTTGTCTTGGGCCTTAACCGCTGTCTTCAGCGCTTCTGTGAACCGCTCTTGCATGGTCAAACTCCTTGAAGGTCATTTGTTTCCCTGACCCTCCAAAATGGAAATCATGTCAGCGAAAGCTTGATATATGCCAAAGCACATAGTTTGGCAATGCTTCAAATCAGGTCCGAAATTTCGCGCAAGAATCGTCATTTGCCGATATGCTTCCCAACCTGGGCGGAATCGTGCCGGCGCCTGGGACATCGGGGTAACGGGCCTTCAAAAACAGTTTAAGCTATTGTTTTAATTGTAAGTTTTAGCCCACAAGAATCGGCATAAGATAGCTTGACGAGAAGCCCTGCTTTATATAGTTTCCCGTCAATTTGGCTCACGCAGAAAATAGGGTTTTTATGAGGGTTCTCAGCATTGTTCACGCCTCGGTCGCACCAGCGGCAGAGGCCTTTTTTTTGCGTTTTTCCGAAGTGTTTAAACCTGTTTTGTCGCCTGTTCGTGGGCTGGCCAATCGTTCTACAAGCAACCTATGGGGAGCCCTCACATGAGTGCCGATACATCCGTTTGGCAACCAGCCAAAAAAACCGCCCTCCTGCTCACCGCCAATGGCGAAGCCTTTTATGGTTACGGGCTTGGCGCTGCGGGCCACACGCTCGGCGAGGTTTGCTTCAACACAGCCATGACGGGCTATCAGGAGATCCTCACCGATCCGTCCTATAAAGAGCAAATCGTCACTTTCACCTTTCCCCACATCGGCAATGTTGGCACCAATGACGACGATGGCGAAACCTCCAACCCGCAAGTGTCGCGGGCAGCCAACGGGTTGATTATCCGCGAGGCCATTACCAATCCATCTAATTACCGCAACACGATGCACTTGAATGACTGGCTGGTCAGCAAGGGTCTCATCGGCATCAGCGGCATCGACACACGCACCATCACCGCGCACATTCGCGACCACGGCATGTTTAATGCCATCTTGGCGCACGCCCCGGACGCAGAGTTTGATATCCCCGCGCTGCAAGCCGAGTTGGATAAATTTGCCGGCCTAGAAGGCGCCGATTTGGCCGCCGAGGTGACCAGTCAAACCGCTTATGAGTGGAACCAAACGCGCTGGGAATGGAACCAAGGGTTTTCGGAAAATGACCCAAAGACCCAAGGCATGCCGCATGTTGTGGCGCTAGATTATGGCGTGAAGAAAAATATTCTACGCTGCTTGGCGCAAGCGGGCTGCCGCGTCTCGGTGGTTCGCGCCTCGGCTTCGGCAGAAGAAATTCTGGCGCAAAACCCAGACGGTATCTTTTTGTCCAATGGCCCCGGCGACCCTGCCGCAACGGGCGAGTATGCGGTTGGCGAAATCAAAAAATTAGTCGCCAGCGGTAAGCCGGTGTTTGGCATCTGCTTGGGCCACCAAATGCTGGCCCGCGCGCTGGGTGCCAAAACCGTAAAAATGAAACAGGGCCATCATGGCGCCAATCATCCGGTGAAAGATTTGACCACGGGCAAAGTCGAAATTACGTCGATGAACCATGGCTTCACCGTCGACCGCGACAGCCTTCCCGATACCGTGGAAGAGACGCACACCAGCTTGTTCGACCAAACCAATTGTGGCATTGCCCTGAAGGGCGCGCCCGTCTTCTCGGTGCAATATCACCCTGAAGCCTCACCTGGCCCCCAAGACAGCCATTATCTTTTTGACCGCTTTGTGGCCTCCATGAGTAGCCAACGAGGAGACGCGTAATGCCAAAACGTACAGACATAAAAAGCATCCTAATTATTGGCGCTGGCCCGATTGTTATCGGCCAGGCTTGCGAGTTTGATTATTCGGGCACACAAGCCTGCAAAGCGCTTCGCGAAGAAGGCTACCGGGTTATTTTGGTGAACTCGAACCCCGCCACAATTATGACCGACCCCGAGCTGGCCGATGCCACGTATATTGAGCCGATTACGCCCGAACTGGTGGCCAAGATTATCGAGAAAGAGCGCCCCGACGCCGTACTGCCCACCATGGGCGGACAGACCGCGCTCAACACCGCCATCGCTTTATCGGAAGATGGCACGCTGGAAAAATTTGGCGCGCAGCTCATTGGCGCCGATTTGGAAGCCATTAACAAAGCCGAAGACCGTCAATTGTTCCGCCAAGCGATGGATAAAATTGGTCTCGAAAGCCCGCGCTCTGATGTGGCGCATACGGTGGAAGAGGCGCTGGTCGCGCTAGAAAAAGTTGGCCTGCCAACCATCATTCGCCCAAGCTTTACTATGGGCGGCACCGGTGGCGGTATTGCTTATAATAAGGAAGAGTTTCTGCAAATCGTCGAAGGCGGCTTGGATGCCTCGCCGGTTACCGAAGTGCTTATCGAAGAAAGCGTTTTGGGCTGGAAAGAATATGAGATGGAAGTGATGCGCGACACCGCCGACAATTGCATTATTATTTGCTCGATTGAAAACATCGACCCGATGGGCGTGCACACAGGCGACAGTATTACCGTTGCCCCTGCCCTGACCCTGAGTGATCGGGAATATCAAATTATGCGCAACGCCTCGATTGCCGTGTTGCGCGAAGTCGGTGTAGAGACCGGTGGCTCGAACGTGCAATTTGCTGTGAACCCAGCCGATGGCCGTTTGGTGGTTATTGAAATGAACCCGCGCGTGTCGCGCTCGTCTGCTTTGGCCTCGAAAGCCACGGGTTTCCCGATTGCTAAAATCGCGGCGAAATTGGCGGTTGGCTATACGCTCGACGAATTGATGAACGACATTACGGGCGTGACGCCAGCCAGCTTTGAGCCCAGCATTGATTATGTTGTGACGAAAATTCCACGCTTTGCTTTTGAAAAATTCCCCGGCGCCGAGCCTTATCTTACCACCGCCATGAAATCGGTTGGCGAAGCCATGGCCATTGGCCGCAACTTTAAAGAGAGTTTGCAAAAAGCCCTGCGCTCTTTGGAAACCGACCTAACCGGATTAAACGCTCCCGAAGGCGCGCCCGATATGTCGACCGAACAAGGCGTTGCCGATATGCGCGCCGCCCTCACCACGCCGACACCTGACCGCCTGCTGATGGCTGCCCATGCGTTGCGCCAAGGCATGGCGCAAGCCGAAGTCTGTGCCCTCGCGCATTTCGACCCTTGGGTGATGGAACAATTAGGCGAGCTGATTGATATGGAAGCCAAAGTTAGCGAGCACGGCCTGCCCGACAATGAAGAAGCCATGCGTATGGTCAAAGGAATGGGCTTTTCTGATGCCCGGTTGGCTGAGCTGACCGGCGGCGACGAAGATAGCGTAAGCCAAGTGCGCCGCGATATGGGTGTGCGTCCTTATTATCGCCAAATCGACACATGCGCGGCTGAATTTAAAGCCAGCACGCCGTATCTTTATTCGAGCTATGACCCAGCTTGTGTGCTGGATGGGCAAAACGAAGCGATGCCAAGTGGTCGCAAAAAAGCGGTTATTCTGGGCGGTGGCCCAAACCGTATTGGCCAAGGCATTGAATTTGATTATTGCTGCTGCCATGCCGCTTTCGCGCTGGAAGATGCCGATATCGAAAGCATTATGGTCAATTGCAATCCGGAAACCGTATCGACCGATTATGATACGTCCGACCGATTGTATTTTGAGCCGCTGACCCAAGAAGATGTGCTGGAACTGCTGCATTGCGAAATGCAGGCGGGAACCTTAGCTGGAGTGATTGTGCAATTTGGTGGGCAGACCCCGTTGAAACTTTCGCAAGCGCTGGAAAAAGCTGGGATTCCTATTTTGGGCACCGACCCGGACGCCATTGACTTGGCCGAAGACCGTGACCGCTTTAAAGATTTATTAGAGCGTTTGAACTTGCGCCAGCCCCCCAATGGCATTGCGCGCTCGGCCGAACAGGCCCGCGCCATTGCCGCGGATATTGGCTTTCCCGTCGTAATTCGCCCGTCTTATGTTTTGGGTGGCCGCGCCATGGAAATCGTCAGCAATGACACCCAGCTAGAGCGCTATATGCGCGAGGCCGTGGTGGTATCTGGCGACAGCCCGGTTCTCATCGATGGCTATTTGCGCGATGCGACGGAGTTGGATGTCGATGTGTTGAGCGATGGCACCGATGTATTTGTGTCGGGCATTCTCGAACACATCGAAGAAGCGGGTGTGCATTCGGGCGATAGTGCTTGTTCTATGCCGCCGCATAGCCTGGCCAAACCGATTATTGCCGAGCTGGAACGCCAAGCCACGGATATGGCGAAAGCGCTGAATGTTGTCGGCCTGATGAACGTGCAATTTGCGGTGCAAGGCGAAGATATTTTCGTCATCGAAGTGAACCCGCGCGCTAGCCGCACGGTGCCTTTTGTGGCCAAAGTATTGGGCCAACCGATTGCCAATATCGCCGCCCGCCTGATGGCTGGCGCCAAGCTTTCTGAGTTCAATTTGACCAAGCTGGACTACGACCATATTGCGGTAAAAGAGAGCGTATTTCCTTTCGCTCGCTTCCCCGGCGTCGATACGGTTTTGGGGCCAGAGATGCGCTCCACCGGCGAAGTTATGGGCCTCGATATGGATTTCGCGACCGCTTTCGCCAAAAGCCAATTGGGCAGCGGCACGCATTTGCCAGATGGTGGAACGGTGTTTCTTTCGGTCCGCGAGAACGATAAACAGCGCGCCGTCGCGCCTGCCAAACGCCTCACAGAGCTGGGTTTCAATCTCGTTGCCACCCGCGGCACGGCCCGTTTCTTGAGCGACAATGGCGTGAGCGTTGAGCCCATTAATAAAGTGATGGAGGGGCGTCCTCATATTGTCGATGCGATGAAAAATGACGCGGTGCAATTGGTGGTCAACACCACCGAGGGCGAGCAATCTTTGGCCGATAGTAAATCCATCCGGCGCACGGCCCTAGAGATGAAAATTCCCTATCACACCACTTTGGCTGGCGCCGAAGCGGCCGTGTCGGCGATTGCCGCCTTACGGGACAATTCGTTGAGCGTAACCAGCCTGCAAGATTATGGGGCGCGACGCGCGGCGAAAAATTAGCCTCAAAAAACTTGGCATTTGCTAAGCTTTTGTGAAACAATTTGGAACGATAAAAATTAGGGACAGACTTGCCGCTCGCAACCCGCGTTTGGCGAAGGAGTGATAGTATGGAAAAAGTGCCAATGACTGCTGGCGGCTATGAGGCGTTAGACCTTGAGCTGAAACGCCTCAAAGGTCCCGAACGCCATCGCATTATTAAAGCGATTGCCGAAGCGCGGGCCCATGGCGACTTGTCCGAGAACGCCGAGTATCACGCGGCCAAAGAACAGCAGAGCCATAACGAAGGCCGCTTGATGGAACTCGAAGAAATGATCAATCTCGCCGATGTCATCGACGTCGGCGCCATGAGCGGCAATACCGTGAAATTCGGCGGCACCGTTCACCTTGTCGACGAGGACACGGAAGAAGAAAAAACCTATCAAATTGTCGGTGACTTTGAAGCCAATGTCGAAGAAGGCAAAATTTCCATATCCTCGCCCATCGCCCGCGCCCTCATCGGCAAAGAAGTTGGCGATAGCGTAGAAGTAAACACCCCTGGCGGTGGCAAATCCTACGAGATTTTGGGCGTTAAATTTATCTAACGAACTTACTTAATATGGCTCAGCGGCAGGCTGACATCGCCCTTCGAGCGGCGGATGGTCAGCGAGGTGCGCACATTGGCAACATTGGGCGCCGACGTTAGCTTTTGGGTGAGGAACTCTTGAAAGCTCTCCAAATCGGTGGATACGCATTTCAAGATGAAATCAATTTCACCATTCAGCATGTGGCATTCTAAAACCTCGGGCCATTCGCTGACGCGCGCTTCGAAAGCTTGCAAATCGACCTCGGCTTGGCTTTCCAGCCCGACCATGGCAAACACCGTGACGCCCAAACCCAACATATTGGCATCGACGCGGGCGCGATACCCTTGGATGAAACCCGCCTCTTCCAAAGCCCGAACGCGGCGCAGACAAGGCGGCGCAGAAATTTCGACTTGTTTGGCCAGCTCGACATTGGTAATGCGTCCATTGGCTTGCAAAATCTCTAGGATTTTCAAATCGATTGGGTCTAATCTTGGTTTCTTCACAACAGTTTTTCGTTTCCTGAAACGCTTTCGCAGAGTAATAATAATACCGGATTTTGTAATAAATGAACAGTCATTGAAATGAGCACGATGAATATTTGGGGCATAACAGGCGGAAGACGCGGAAATAATGTGCTGGTCGAAGGCGTGGCGCAGGCGCTTGGCGGCACTTATCGCAGCGTGCATACGAATTTGCGCGCGCCTTGGAAGTGGTTGGCGCCGCATCGTTTGGCCGAAGTGGCTGCCATGGCCGATGCCAATATCGCCCCACCGTTTCCCGACATAGTGATTGCCAGCGCACGGCAGGCCGTGCCCCATGCGCGCTATATCAAACGCGCCTCGGGCGGACGGGTGTTTACCGCATTTTTGCAAAACCCGCTGATAAACCCGAGCCATTTCGATTTTATCTGGGCCCCTGCCCATGACCAAGTCAGCGGTGCCAATGTGATGAAGACCCTGTTGTCGCCCCACGCCATGACCCCAAAAGACCTCTACAAAGCAGCCGATGAATTTCGCGGCCAATTGGCGCCGAAGAAAATCGCTGGAAAGCTGGTCAGCGTTCTCATCGGTGGGCCCAACGCGGTATATCCTTTCGGGCCAGACGAGATGGCCGCCCTCGCCGACGGGCTTGCCGCGCTGGCCAAGCAAGGCCATTACCTGCTCCTCACTTTGTCGCGCCGCTCGCCCGATAGCTATCAAGCGCTGTTGCGCCAAAAGCTGCCCGAGGGCAGTTATTATTTATGGGACAATGAGGGCGCCAATCCGTATCGCGCGCTCTTGGGGCTGGCCGAGCAAATTATCGTGACCGCCGACAGTGTGAATATGGTCGGCGAAGCCTGTTTGCCCGGCGTGCCCGTGCAAGTATTTGCCCTGAAGGGCGGCTCAGCTAAATTCCGCCGCTTCCATAGCGCCATAGAGGCCGCCAACTTCGTGCGCCCCTTTACCCGCTCGCTAGAGGCTTGGCCCGTGCAGAGCCAAAATGCCACGCCAGAGATCGCCGAAGCCATCGCCAAGGCTTACGCGCGCCACCTAAGCAAAGAAACCTCTGAATAACCTGACGAGGAACCGCTTGGCCTCTTGGGTTTTGCGGAATCATTCTTAAATTAGGGTCATCACATTCGGAGAGAGTTATGACCGCACCTGCGCCCAACACTGTAAAACACACGAAACTGCTAATTATTGGCTCCGGCCCCGCCGGCTATACGGCCGCCGTATATGCCGCGCGTGCCATGCTAGAGCCCGTTTTGGTACGCGGCATTCAGCCCGGCGGACAGCTGACCATTACCACCGAAGTGGAAAACTACCCGGGCTTTGCCGAGGCCGTACAAGGCCCTTGGCTGATGGAACAAATGGAAGCCCAGGCCGCCAACGTCGGCACGGATATCGTCTCGGACATCATCACCGAAGTGGATTTATCCAAACGCCCCTTTACCGCCAAAGGCGATAGCGGCGCGGTGTTTACCGCAGATGCTGTGGTGATTGCCACGGGCGCCCAAGCCAAATGGTTGGGGCTGGCGTCCGAAGATAAGTTTCAAGGCTTTGGCGTCTCGGCTTGTGCGACCTGCGATGGCTTCTTTTATCGCAATAAAAAAGTGCTGGTGGTGGGGGGTGGCAACACCGCGGTCGAGGAGGCTTTATTCCTCACGAATTTTGCCTCGCAAGTGACGCTGGTGCATCGTCGCGATACTTTGCGCTGTGAGAAAATTCTCGAAAACCGTCTGCTGGCACATGAGAAAATCAACGTGCTTTGGGATAGCGCCATCGACGAAATTCTGGGCGACGAAGACCCATTGGGCGTCACGGGCGCGCGGATTAAAAACACCAAAACCGGCGACACCCATGAGGTAGACGCCGATGGCGTGTTCATCGCCATTGGCCATGCGCCGTCGACCGAATTATTTACCGACCAGCTGGAAACCAAAGCTGGCGGCTATTTAATCACCACGCCCGATAGCACCGCGACCTCCATTCCAGGCGTCTATGCGGCCGGCGATGTGACCGATGATATTTATCGTCAAGCGGTGACGGCGGCGGGCCTGGGCTGTATGGCCGCGCTCGAAGCAGAGAAATATCTGGCGGAAATGGCGGCCGAAAAACAAGCCGCCGAATAGGGGTTTCGAGTTCAAGCTCCCCCTTTCCAAGCCATTTCTCTTGGCGTGCGTCTGCCGGTTTGGCTTTTGGAACGCAAAGGTTTGGGTAAATCTGCTGTGCTATCGAGGCCTTGATGGTGCATCAGTTGCACGAGGTCATCCGACATATCGCTGACGTGTTCGGCCACCAAATGCACCACAATGCCATTGCGCTGCACCCGCCCCTCGATACGGATCAGTCGCGCGCCAATCACCACGCGGCGAAAGCGCTCGAAACGGTCTGGCCAGACCACCACATTGCCATTGCCGGTTTCATCTTCCAGCGTGAGGAACACCACGCCCTTGGCGCTGCCCGGACGCTGGCGGCAAATCACCAAACCCGCCACGGACACACGCCGCCCCGAAGGCGCGTTTTGCAAAAACGACAGGGGCTGCACATGCTCTCGGCTCAGCTGTGCGCGCAAGAAAGCCAGCGGATGGTTTTTTAACGATAAACGCAAGCTGGCATAATCTTCCAACACTTCGATCCCCGGCGCCAAGGCAGGCAAGATGGCGGCGCGTTCTTCTTCGCGCATCAAATGCGTATCGCCGCTTTGCGTTTCAAATAAGGGTAAGGCTGGCGCTTTGCTTTCGGGCGCGAGCGCGCGCACCGCCCATAGGGCCTGGCGACGGCTCAGCCCCAAATTAGCAAACGCATCGGCCCGCGCCAAACGCTCCAACGTCGAAACCCCAATGCCCGAGCGCGCCGCGCAATCGGCCACACTGTCAAAAGCCCCGCCAAGCGCGCGCGCTGCCACCAAGGCCTCGGCATCGGCTTGCAGCAGACCCATAATTTGGTTAAAGCCCAAACGCAAAGCCATCTCAGCGTCTTTGGGTTCCAAATCGGCTTCGGCATCCGAGGCATTGAGACAGACCGGCAAAACGCTCACCCCTTGGCGTTGGGCTTCTGTTACCAATTGCGCGGGCGCATAAAACCCCATCGGTTGGCTGTTTAAAAGCGCGGCACAAAAAGCTGCCGGATAGTGCTTTTTCAGCCAAGCCGATACATAGACCAACAAAGCAAAACTCGCGGCGTGGCTTTCGGGAAAACCATATTCGCCGAACCCTTCAATTTGCTTAAAGCACCGCTCGGCGAAGGCGCGCTCATAGCCGCGCGCCACCATGCCATCCATCAGGCGCACGCCAAATTCGTGAATCACGCCACTTTTGCGAAACGTCGCCATGGCGCGGCGCAACCGGTCGGCCTCGCTGGGGGTAAACCCTGCCGCCACCACGGCGATGCGCATGGCTTGTTCTTGAAACAAGGGTACGCCGAGGGTTTTTCCCAGCACGTCTTCCAGCTCTTGCGAGGGAAACTCCACCGCCTCTTCCCCATTTCGGCGGCGCAAATATGGATGCACCATATCGCCTTGAATGGGGCCGGGGCGCACAATCGCCACTTGCACCACAAGGTCGTAAAAATCGCGGGGTTTGAGGCGCGGCAACATATTCATTTGGGCGCGGCTCTCGACTTGAAACACCCCCACGGATTCGGCGCGGCACAACATGTCGTAAACGGTGCTGTCTTCGGTCGGCACATCGGCCAGCTCAAAAACCTGCCCGTGATGCGCCGCGATTAAATCGAAACTGCGCCGAATGGCACTCAACATGCCCAGCGCCAAAACATCGATTTTCAACAACCCCAAAGCATCCAAATCATCTTTGTCCCATTCGATGAACGTGCGCTCCGCCATCGCCGCATTGCCAATGGGCACCAAACAATCAAGCCTATCTTGGGTAATCACGAAGCCGCCCACATGCTGCGATAAATGCCTTGGAAAGCCGATGATTTGCCCCGCCAAAGCCAGTGTCGCCGCTATCCCTGGTGCATCGGGGTCGAGCCCGGCTTCGAGGATATATTCGCGCGGTGGCGGGCGCGATCCCCCGCCCCAATTTAGCGCCAAAAGGGCGCTCGCCACATCGCCCGAAAGCCCCATGACTTTGGCCACTTCGCGCACCGCCGAGCGCGCCCGATACGTAATAACCGTGGCCGCGATACTGGCGCGCTCGCGGCCATATTTTTGATAAATATATTGGATGACCTCTTCGCGCCGCTCGTGTTCGAAATCAATATCAATGTCGGGCGGCTCATTGCGCTCGGGCGATAAAAACCGCTCAAACAATAAGTCCAATCGGCTGGGGTCGACGGCCGTAATGCCAATGTAATAACAGACCGCCGAATTGGCTGCGCTGCCACGCCCTTGGCAGAGAATTCTTTTCGAACGCGCAAAGCGTACCAAATCATGCACGGTTAAAAAATACGGCGCATAGTCCAAGCCCTCGATAAGCTGCAATTCATGGGTCAACAGATCGCTAATTTTTTTCGGTATGCCTTCGGGGTAGCGCGCCGCCGCGCCGTCCCAGGCTAATTTGGCCAGCAGCTCTTGTGGGCTTCGGCGGGTGTCGAAAACATCTTCTGGATATTGATAGGAAAGCTGATCGAGTGAGAACGTGCAGGCGTCTAATACGGCGTCAATATTGTCCAGCGCCTCAGGCCACTCGGCAAACAAACGAGCGGCGTCGCGGGCCGGTTTTAAATGCCGCTCAGCATTAACGTTTAACCGATAGCCTGCCTCGGACAGGCTGACGTGTTGGCGAATGCAAGCCACCACATCTTGCACGGGGCGACGTTCGGCCACGTGATAGAGCGGGTCGAAACTGGCCAGTAATTTGGCTTTGGCCCAACTGGCCATGGCGGCAATTTTGCGAAACCGCGCCTCGTCATCGGCGCCATAGAGCGGCACCAGCAAGGCATAGACATTTTGGCTCGCAGCTGCCAAAGCGCTCAGATTATCGCCAAAATCAGCCGCTTTCAGCTCCATAGGCGGCACCGCTAACCAGCATAGATCGGTGCTTTGCGCCAGCGCCAGCACATCGTCTAACTGCAAAATACATTGCCCTTTTTGTCCGCGCCGATTGCCTTGCGTGAGACATTGCGACAACGCCGCATAGGCCGCTTGATGGCACGGATAAGCCACCACCTCAAAGCCGCATTGGGTAACCAGGCGCGCGCCTGGCAAATAGCGTAAGCCCGCGTCACGCGCCGCCACATGGCCGCGCACAATGCCAGCTAATGTATTGCGGTCGGCCAGCCCAATGGCGCGATAGCCCAAAGCCGCAGCCGCCTCGACCATCTCTTGGGGATGCGCGGCGCCGCGTAAAAAACTGAAATTAGATATCGCGGCCAGCTCGGCAAAACCTGTTTGCCGCCGCCTCATGGAAAGACGCCGTGCATGAACCAACGCGGCTGCGTGGTTTCGCGGTCATATAAGCCATCGCGATAAACCCAGAACCGATGCCCTTGGGTGTCTTCTAAACGATAATAATCGCGCGTTTGCCGATTGTGATGAGCGGGCGTATCTCCGGTCAGCCCCGCCCACCATTCGGGGCTAATGCGTTCCGGCCCATAGGCGGCGGTAATCTCGTGCAACACCCGCCGCCACCGAAACCGATAGGGCGCGCCTTCGGGAATTTCGGCAATCACCTCAATCGGCTCGGGCGCGCATAACATAAACAAAGGTCGAGTGGCGGGGTCGGGCAGACTGGCCGATAGGTCTTGTTTATTGGTGGCTTGCGTATCGGGCGCCAAAACTGGCACCAGCTTCACCGCCCGCTCAGGGATATACGAGGCATACGGCACGGGGCGCACCACCACTTGCGCGCCGAGGCGCGACACCAATCTGTCGTAAAGACTGCCCAAAGCCGCAATCGGCACGGCGCGGCGTTTGCTTCGCGGGCCGTCTTCAAAGGCGCCCATGGTTTCTTGTGGCTGCGCAATCGGCGCCGTGCGACTAGCTGCCAGCGCGAGCTGCTCAATGCCATAGCCCGCATCAACGCCGCGCGAGAGGCGCGACAAGCGTTCCTCGAAAAGCCGCGCCATATGCGCGCCATCGGCGCAAGGGTGCGCCAAAGGCAAAGACAAAGCCAAAACCGCATTATCGGAGCGCGTCAGCGCCAAATCCAAACGCTGCGCGCCATGGCTCGCCCGTTCTAATTGCGCCGCCAGCCGTGTGCATAGGTCTGCGATGAGCTGCGCGAGGGCTTCCATTTGCGTCACCCCATGGGCCAAATTATGGCGCACTAAAAATCGCGGTGGCGGCAAACACGGGTTGAGGCTTTCGCCCGCCTGCCCCAAGGCTTGCTCTAGGCGTAACACCGGCGCAGGGCCAAAGCGGCAGGTTAATTCGCGCCGTGCAAAGCCTGCCAAATCGTTAATCGTGGCCAGCCCCAACCGTTGGCACAAATCAATATGCCCGCCAGACAAGCGTAAGGCTGCGGGTGGCAGTGGCAATACGGCTTCGGCTTCTTGCCCTTCTGGCACAATGATTTGCCGCCAAGCTTGCGGCTTGGCTTTCGCTGTTGAGCCAAAGCGTACCAGCCCCCAAGCGGCGCCCACTGTGCCCGCCATGGCGGCATGAGCGGTGATGCCACGTTTCAAAAACCGTGCTTGCATGTCCGCCAAGAGCGCGCGCTCACCGCCAAATAAATGTGCGCAACCGCTGACGTCTAATAAAAGGCCGTAGTCGGTATTTTCACCATGCGAGGCGTCGCTGGGCGGATTGTGGCCCACCCATGGTGTATAGCGTTGCAGCCAATAGGCACATTTTTGCAATCGTGCCGCGGCCTCCATCGGCTCGGCCATGGCGGTTTGCAAATCAGGTAAAAGCGCGCGCGCATCGGCCAAAGACAATCCCAAACTCAAGCCTTGTTGCGCCGCCAGCGGCGTCAGCCCCACCAGACGTTGAGCGTTTTTAGAGCGCTCGATGAGCGCAAAACTTTGCGTTTTATCATGCGGAATTTGTGTCGTTTCCCCCGCCCAATAAGGAAACCACAAAGCGACAATGCGCCGACCTGTCACGAGAGGCGCCCCCACGCCCGGCATATCCGCCCTACCCCGCACGAACTTGCGCCACGCCCGATATCTCGGCCGGACGCTCCATCAGTGGCAAGGTTTGGGACATAGTTTGCGGGTAGAGCGTCCAGCCCGCATTGGGCGGCACGGCGCTATGGCTCATGCGCAATTTGGTGAGGCGCACTTGCCAGCCTTGTTGTGGCAAAGCCTCGACCTGCCAGCGCGTAGTGGCCGCCGAAGCACTGGTGCCGGCTTGCGCGCCCAAGGCCATGACCAAAGGCCGTTCGGCAGCGCGCGCGGCCAAACTCAACCGACGGCTGGCGGTGAAACTTGGTGCCTCATCCCAGCTAGATAAAACAATGCACCCGATGGCCGAGCAAAGCAGCGCTTCCTCGCCCGCCCATAATAAATCAGGCAAGCGGGCGCCATCGATATAGACCAAGCGATCGGCCGATAGGCCATGCGCGCCCAAAGCGGGGCCATAGGGCTGGCCCGCCTCGCGACATGCCATATGGGTTTGACCGTAGAGCAACATATCTTGGGTGTGTGGGCGGTCCAAAAACCGCGCCGCCAATCGATGAGCAAAGCCAAGCGCGGCAGCCATATCCCCGGTGCGCGCGGCCACCACTTCATGCAATCCACCGCAGGCCAAGCCGGCGTTGGCAACTTGTGTGCCAAGATAGGCATCAATGTCGGCAAAGCCCGTTTGAATATGTGGGCCTTGCGCGACCACAGGCTCAAAACGCGCGACCAAACGGCGTAATCCGGCCAGTTTCTGGCTTGTTGTTGTGGTTTTTATGTGTGCGGCCGGCTTGGTTTCCATATTTTTGCTTCTGTTCGACGGTTTATTTGTTCTCTTTTTGTTCTAAAATGAGAACAAATAAGAGTCAAGCCGAACCACATGAAAAGCCGCTTTACGTTTTGAAACTCTATTTAATTTGCGCCGACCCCCAATACGTATAGCCCACCACACGCGGCGTGGATGGCACATACATTTGGTCCATGTCGGTAATTTTAAATCCGCCGGCTTCAATCAGAGTTGGGATATCGCGATTGATATGGCAGCCGCCCGCAATTTTACCCCAAGCGCCGTTCAAACGGTTTTGCCATTTCTCTACCGCTGCGTCCGGCGCGCGCCCATGTTCAGAGAACAACAACTTGCCACCTGGCTTCAGCACGCGGCGCATGTTTTGCATGGCTTTGAGTGTGTCCGGAATGGTGCAAAGCGTATAGGTCAGCAAAACCGTATCGACGCTATTGTCTTCCAAGGGAATTTCTTCTCCAGGCAAGTCGATAAACTCCACCGGAAAATCGACTTTTTCGGCCAGCGGTTTGGCCCGCTTTACCATATCGGGTGCAGGCTCTAGCCCAAACACCATGTCGACTTTTTTCGGATCGTAGAACTCGAGGTTATGTCCCGTTCCCATGCCAATTTCCAGCACACGGCCTTCGCAATGCGGCACGACTTTTTGGCGCTGGCGCATAACTGGCTTGGTGCCACAGGCCGTGCCAATGAAACGCGGCAGAATAAATTTATCGTAAAAACCCATGCTCTCTCTCCTGTAATATTTTAACAGGAGCTTGGCACTGCTTTAGAGAAAAATCAAAGCTAGATTTTAAGCGCCCACCAAGGCGGCGTAATCAGACATAAGGTTTTTCGAGATGTCGCTTGGCGTAAACCGATAGGGGCCAATTTCGGAGACCGGCGTTACTTCCGCTGCCGTGCCCGTGATAAAGCACTCGCTAAAGCCTTCCAGCTCGTCTGGCATAATCGCGCGTTCGATAATTTCAATGCCGCGCTGACGCGCCAAATCCATCACGGTGCGGCGGGTAATGCCGTCGAGAAAACAATCTGGTGTCGGGGTATGGATGACGCCATCTTTGACAAAGAACATATTCGCACCTGTCGCTTCCGCTACCTGCCCGCGATAATCGAGCATCATCGCATCCGCATAGCCTTTGCCCTCGGCTTCGTGTTTCGATAGCGTGCAAATCATGTAAAGACCTGCCGCTTTGGCATGGCACGGCGCGGTTTCAGGCGACGGGCGACGATATTTCGCCATGTCCAACCGAATGCCTTTCAGGCGTTCTTCGGGGTCGAAATAAGACGGCCATTCCCAGGCGGCAACGGCGACATTAATGCGATTGTTCTGCGCCGAGACGCCCATCATTTCGCTGCCACGCCACGCCACAGGGCGCAGATAACCGTCGATTAAATTATTGGCCTTCAGCGTGGCCTCGCAAGCCGCATTAATTTCTTCGACCGAATAGGGAAGCGTAAAACCAAGCTCCTTAGCAGAATAAAACAAACGCTCTGTATGCTCATGCAATTTGAAAATAGCGCCGCCATAAGCGCGCTCGCCTTCAAAAACACTCGAGGCATAATGCAAGCCATGGGTCAGCACATGCACTTTGGCATCCGCCCAAGGCACCATCTCGCCGTTCATCCAGATAAAACCGTCGCGTTGATCAAAAGCGATACTCATCTTGGTTTTCCTCTTGGTTTCCATACGCCCGCTTGGGGCTGTTTTATTTTGAAGGTTTATTTTACAGGAAAAGAAACCTAACCATGATAGACTTAACAGTGCCCTAATTTTATGTCAATAAGACTGACCCATTTGTCTTTATCTGGCAAATCTAAACCTAAATGTGAGTGGCGAACCAACCCATGGATATAAACCATGTCTAAAAAGTCGAAACCCGTCTCGAGCGATGATTTCCAGGATGCCATTGAGCTGATGTTTTTCGCTTATCGTGACTTCATCGCCGATCCGGATACGATTTTAGCGGCGCATGATTTTGGCCGCGCGCATCACCGTGTTTTGCACTTTGTGGCGGGCAGCCCAGGCATTTCCATCGCTGACCTTTTAGAGATTTTGCGCGTGACCAAGCAAAGCTTGGCGCGGGTTTTGCGCGAGCTCATCGATGCCAATTACATCGAGCAGCGCATTGGCGCCAATGACCGGCGCAAGCGCTTGCTGTTTTTAACGTCGAAGGGCTCTGCCCTGCACGAGAAATTATTGGCGCCCCAAGAAGCCCGTTTTGAAGCCGTGCTGGAGGCCATTGGCCCGGAAGCTTTTGCCCAATGGAAAAAAACCATGCGGCTGATGATAAATCGCCAAGACCGTGAAAATGTTGATAACCTGATTACCAGTTCGCGCGCGGCGCGAGACACCCATACGGAGTAAGCCAGCCCTCATGAGCCAACCGGACGAAACCACACCGCATATTCTCATCGTCGACGACGACACACGGATCCGCGAGTTGCTGCAGAAATATCTGGCAGATAACGGTTATCGCACGTCCAGCGCCAGCGATGCCAAAGAGGCGCAAAGCAAAATGGATGCGCTGACCTATGACCTTTTGGTTTTGGATATTATGATGCCCGGCATTACCGGACTGGAGTTTACCAAGGTTTTACGCGACGCCGAGAACGCCATCCCAATTTTGCTGCTCACCGCCTTGGCCGAAACCGAGCAACGCATCGAGGGACTTACGTCTGGGGCGGATGATTATTTGCCCAAGCCTTTTGACCCGAAAGAACTGTTGCTGCGTGTACAAAATATTTTGCGGCGCAGCGGCGGCGAAGAAAACACCATCGCCCCGCCCGAAGAAGTACGCTTTGGCGATTACCTGTTCCGCTATGAGCGCGGCGAGCTGACCCGCGAGGGCACCCGCATTACGCTGACCACGCGCGAGATAGAAGTCTTGCGCTGCCTCACCCAATCGCCGGGCAGCATTGTGACCCGCATGGAACTGGCCGATGGCGAAGATATTTCCGAGCGCGCCATTGATGTGCAGATCAACCGCCTGCGCCGCAAAATTGAAGCCGATCCGCGCGACCCGCTGTACCTGCAAACCGTGCGCGGCTCTGGCTATGTTTTGAGAACGGATTAGACATATGCGGTTTCTCTTTTCTTTCTCGCTGAGCGCTTTTTTAAAAACCTATATGCCGACCGGACTTTTTCCGCGCTCGCTATTGATCATTGTGATGCCGGTTGTGGTGACCCAAATTGTGGTGGCTTTCGTGTTTATGGAGCGCCATTGGTCTACCGTGACGCAGCGTCTGTCGCGCGCCGTGGTATCTGACATCAACATGCTGAGCGATTTGCGGATGCGCGAACTGGGCGGGGATGGCGAATTATTGAGCCAATTGGCAGGCGATGCTTTTGCCATGTCGGTGGCTTTCTTGCCCGGCGAGTCTTTGCCGCAAGACAAAGAAGTTCCCATCGTGGCCCTGCTTCACCAATCTTTATCGCGCGAGCTAAGCCAGCAAGTCGGGCGCCCGTTTTGGGTCGACACAGAGACTTATGAAAACTACGTGGACATCCGCGTTCTATTGCCCGGCGAAGTGATGCGCGTATTGGCGCAACGAAAACGCGTTTACGCTACCAACTCGCATATCTTTATGATTTGGATGATTGGCACCTCGGTGATTTTGCTGATGGTCTCAGGCGTGTTTTTACGCAATCAAATTCGCCCCATTCAGCGCCTCGCCGAAGCCGCGCAAGAATTTGGCAAAGGCCGCGACACCCCCAATTTTCGTCCTGCTGGTGCGGCTGAAGTCAGAAGTGCCGCCGCCAGTTTCATTGAAATGCGCGATCGCATTCAACGCCAAATTGAGCAGCGCACCACCATGTTGGCTGGCGTGAGCCATGATTTGCGCACGCCGCTGACGCGGCTGAAATTACAATTGGCCATGCTGCCGCAAGGCAATGAGATTGAAGAGCTGAATACAGATATTTCTGAAATGGAAGATATGCTGGATGATTATCTGGCCTTTGCGCGCGGCTATCAGGGCGAGAGCGCCTCGATGGCAGCTTTGGCGCCCTTCATGACGCAAATTCACCATGACGCCGAGCGCCGTTGGCCCGATGTGCAATTGCGCCTCACCGGCACGCTGGAGATGGAAGTGGCGATGAAACAAAATGCCTTGCGCCGCTGTGTCACCAATTTGGTGAATAATGCCTGCAATCATGCGGCCCTTGTGCATGTGGCAGCGCAGATGAACAGCAACCGCAAGATGGTTCACATCACGGTCGACGACAATGGCACGGGCATTCCCGAAGATAAATTAGAAGAAGTGTTCCGCCCGTTTTTCCGCCTCGATGATGCGCGCAATGCGCAAATGGGCGGCACCGGTTTGGGCTTGGCCATTGCGCGCGATGTTGCGCGCGGCCATGGCGGCGATATTGTGCTGTCGAAAAGCGCGCTCGGGGGCTTGCGCGCCACCGTATCGCTTCCGGTTTAATCTTTCTTCGTATCGCTACCGATTTGCGCCAGTGCCACGGCGCGCGCTTGCGCTGCTTTGGTGGCGCGGTGCATCAACTGGCCTAGGCCGTCGTCGGCCATCAAAACATCGAGGGCTGCCTGCGTGGTGCCGCCAGGCGAGGTTACGTTTTGGCGCAGCTGCGCACTCGGCGTATCCATTTGTTCCAGCATAGCCGCCGCACCGACAAGGGTTTGCTCGGCCAATTGGCGCGCTATATCTCGGGAAAGCCCAAGCTGCTCGCCGGCCGATGCCATGGCCTCGGCCATATGAAAAATATAGGCAGGCCCCGAACCTGAAATGGCGGTGACCGAATCGATGGCGGCTTCGGTGTCCAGCCAGACGGTTTGCCCTACCGCTTGCAATAAGGCCTCGGTAGCGCCGCGTTGGTCTGGCGTGGTTTGAGCGTCTGCATACAGCCCCGTCATGCCCTTGCCGATGGCGGCGGGCGGATTGGGCATCGTGCGAATACAGGCAAGCTTGTCGCCCAACATATCGCTCAGTGTGGCCAGTGGCACGCCCGCCATGAGCGAGACAACCAACGAGCCGTCTGGCAAAGAAAGCGCGGGCAGAACGGCTTCGATGAATTGGGGTTTAATGGCTAAAATCGTGATGTCGGGCGCATGGGCAGCCAGACTTTTGGCATCTGGGTTTAGCGCGACGCCGCTGTTTTTTAACGCCTCGCTTGGCTTCGGGTCTTGTACGAGAAATTGGCTCGGCTCGAGGCCAGCCGCAAGCCAGCCATCCAATAGAGCCATGCCCATTTTGCCGCCACCGACAAGAAACAGGCTTTGGCCAGCTAGTAAATTTTGCAGATGACTACGCATCGCCCCGTGTCTCGAACAGGCTGCTTTGCAGCGCTTCTTGCGGCGAATGCCCCGCCCAAATAAGGAATTGAAACGCGGGGAAAAACCGTTCGCAGGTTTCTAGCGCGTGATTGATCAGCTCTTGGCACTGGCCTTCGGATAGGCCGCCGCTAACAAACATGGTGCTGCGGAACAAAATGGCGCCATCGCCCGACCAAATGTCGAAATGGCCAAGCCATAATTGCTCATTGATGAGGGCCAATAGCTCATGCACTTCCGTGCGTTTGCCCTTCGGCGCGCGCGTATCGAGAACGCTGGCGACATGCAGACCGCCGAGGTCTGGACGCCAACTAATAGCCAAATGATAATCACTATGGACGCCAGAGATGCACACATTCACATCATCTTGCGTGCCGCGTTCAAATGGCCATTCATGGGTGCAAGCCAGCCCCTCAATCAAATCAATGGGATGCTCAATGTCGATATTATGGGCAAGTGCGGAGCTCATTCAAGCGACCTCGTTAAGTAATGACTACATATAGGGGGTAGGTGCCCCCTCAACCACTACTGAGATTGTCTGATTCACTGAGTCGATAAAAGCGATAAACAGGGAAGCTGAATTTAATCCACGACCTTTGTAAAAATCGCTAAAAACAGGGCCACATTCTCCCTATTTAGCTTTCTGAGAGGCTTCCAAATCGGCGCGAAGCTGCTTTATTTGCTCGCTGAGCTGGCTGTTTTCTTCCCGCGCGACGACGGCCATTTCGCGAACCGCCTCGAATTCTTCGCGCGATACCAAGCCGTTTTCCGCCAGCATTGCGTCCACACGTCCACGCACGGCTTGCTCTATTTCTTCGCGTGCGCCTTGTGCCGCAATGCCAAGTCCCGAGACCATGCCGCCTAAATCGTCAATAATTTTTCTTTTCATATCACTCATAAACAGCAAGATTGATGAGTGCGTGCTATATTGCAAGCTTAATTTATTGCTTTTTGAGAGACCGATTGCCTCATGCCTTTTCCCAACATTGATCCCGTAATTTTTGAACTTGGGCCACTGGCGATACGCTGGTATTCGCTGGCCTATATTGTGGGTCTGATGGCGGGCTGGAAATATATTGTCCGCCTCACCCGCAGCCCCGCCTTATGGACCAAAGGCGCGCTGCCCAATGGGCTGGCCACACCCGCCACCGAAGACGACATCGACGATATGCTGATGTGGGTGACTTTGGGCGTCATTTTGGGCGGCCGACTTGGCTATGTGCTGTTTTATAACACCAGCTATTATCTCGCCAATCCGGGCGATGCGCTGGCCGTCTGGCAAGGCGGCATGTCGTTTCATGGCGGCGCTTTAGGCGTCATTATTTGTGTCATTCTATTTGCCCGAAAACGTAGCATTCCGCTTTTGGCGCTTGGCGATATGGTGGCCATCACGGTGCCGCTAGGGCTTTTGTTCGGACGCCTCGCTAATTTCATCAATAGCGAATTATGGGGCCGCGTTACCGATGTGCCATGGGCGGTTGTGTTTCCAAATGGCGGGCCCTTGCCGCGCCATCCCAGCCAACTTTATGAGGCCGCCCTGGAAGGCGTGCTGCTACTGGTCGTGTTGAATGTTTTGGCTTGGAGATTTAAAGCCTTGTCGAAGCCTGGACTGCTTACGGGTCTGTTTCTCATTGGCTACGGCGTCTCGCGCGCTTTTGTCGAACTATTTCGCGAGCCCGATGCGAACCTTGGCTTTTTATTCGACGCCATCACCATGGGGCAAGTCTTGTCGCTGCCGATGATTGGCGCCGGTTTTGGCTTTGTCTATTGGGCGCTGGTAAAAGCCCGCGCCAAATAAATGAGTGCCTTAAAAACCATTTTGCTGGACGAGATTGCCGCCCATGGCCCTATGCCTTTGGACGCTTACATGGCGCGCGCTTTGGCCGACCCAGAGCATGGCTATTACATGCAACGCCGCCCGTTTGGCGCGCCCAATGCCGAAGGTGGCGACTTTATTACCGCGCCCGAAGTCAGCCAAATGTTTGGCGAACTGATTGGCACTTGGTTGGCGGATTTATGGAATCGAATGGGGCAACCCGCCCCGTTTGCTCTGGTTGAACTGGGCCCGGGACGCGGCACGCTGATGGCTGATGTTTTGCGCGTGGGGCAAGTTTTGCCTGGCTTTCCAGAAAGCGCGCAAGTGCATTTCGTCGAGACCAGCCCGGCTTTGCGCCAAGCACAAAAACAAGCCGTGCGCAAAGACGTAACCGCCCATTGGCACGACGATATTACCACCCTGCCCGCCATGCCTTGCTTGCTGGTGGCCAATGAATTTTTTGACGCGCTGCCCATTCGCCAAACCCGAAAAACCGCCTCCGGCTGGCAAGAAATATGCGTCGGCGCCAAAGACAAGGCGCTGGTATTTGCGCCGCAAGATATCGCCGCGCCCCGTTTTTCCGAGGCCGCCAAAGCCTGTTTACCAGAGATCCTAGAAAACCAAGCCATCGTCGAGACCTGCCCCCAAGGCGAGGCGGCCATGGAGCAATTGTGCGCGCATATCGCCCAGCATGGCGGCGCCGCTTTGCTGATCGATTATGGCCATGCCAGCAAAGCCTGTGGCGATAGTTTTCAGGCGCTCAAAGAACACCGCTTTGTCGACCCGCTGGAGGCGCCCGGCATGGCCGACATGACCGCGCATGTGAACTTTCCCCTGCTGGCGCATTTGGCCGAAGCGGCTGATTTAGACGCGGCCCCCGTGGCCACGCAAGGCGCATTTCTCGAGAGCTTGGGGCTGAATATGCGGGCCCAACAATTAATGCAATCCAGCCCGGGTCGGGAGACGCAAATTCAAAGCGAACGCGCCCGCCTTGCCGCTCCCGATGAAATGGGAACGCTGTTTAAAGTTTTGGGCGTCGCGCATAAAGCCATGCCGCCTTTGGCTGGCTTAACGTTGAAAACAGACAAATGAGCCAGCTAAAATATCATCAAGCCGACCTTTTGGCCGGCACGAGACATGGGTTTTTCACCCGTCTTGGCGGCGTTTCCAACGGCCTTTACGACAGTTTAAACCTTGGCCTTGGCTCGCAAGATGAGCCTGCCCACGTACTGGAAAACCGAGACCGCGTGCGACTGGCTTTGGGCGCCACAGATTTAGCCACGGGGTTTCAAAGCCATAGCATCGTCACTGAATTTATGGATGCGCCGCATGAAGGCCTGCCCGCGGATGGGCTGGTGACGGCGACGCCTGGCTTGGCCATTGGCGCTTTGGCGGCAGACTGCGCGCCTATTCTTTTGGCCGATGTGGAAGCCGGCCTAATTGGCGCGGCACATAGCGGATGGCGCGGGGCCTTTGAGGGTATCGCGCAAAGTGTTGTGGAGACGATGTGCCAACACGGGGCGCGTCGCGAGCATATAACGGCGGTTGTGGGGCCCTGTATTTCGCAAGCGGCCTATGAAGTGGGGCCAGAGTTTATCGCGCGCTTTGAAGACCAATTTGCCAACGACCTCGACTTATTCATTGCCTCGCCAACTGGCAAATCAGGCCATCACATGTTCGATTTACCAGGCTTTGTGACCCGCCAATTAGTCGGCGCCGGTTTGCGCGACGCGCATGTCGCCAAACTCGGGCTTTGCACCTATGACGATACAAATGAGTTTTTCTCGTATCGGCGCACCACCCATCGGGGCGAGCCGGATTATGGGCGACAAATTTCTGCCATTTGCCTACCCGAGACCGTTTAAAGGCACAAACCTGTGCATAGACCGGCGCGAGAGGCCATCCAAGCCAATAAGTTAGATTCGCAAATAGCGAATCTCATGCGGCTTTGTTATTCAGGTAGGGCACAGTTTTGGAGATGTCCTGATGAAAATTATAGCCGGTAACAGCAATATTCCTTTAGCCGAAGACGTGAGCAAATATTTGGGTGTGCCTTTGGCCAAAGCCACGGTTCGACGCTTCGCCGATAATGAAGTTTTCGTTGAGATATTAGAGAATATGCGCGGCGAGGATGTGTTCATCGTGCAGTCCACCTCAGCCCCCGCCAATGACCATATGATGGAATTGCTGATCATCATCGACGC
Organism: Rhodobiaceae bacterium; assembly: GCA_018673175.1. Classification (GTDB taxonomy): domain Bacteria; phylum Pseudomonadota; class Alphaproteobacteria; order RS24; family RS24; genus UBA8337. The sequence continues at coordinate 44,556 of JABHDF010000057.1, forward strand.
CCTGCGGCGCGCCTCTGCGCGACGCATTACCGCCGTTTTGCCGTATTTCGGCTATGCGCGCCAAGACCGCAAAATGGGGCCGCGCACGCCTATTTCCGCCAAACTGGTGGCCAATTTGATGGAAGCCTCTGGCGCCGACCGCGTGCTGACGCTGGATTTACACGCTGGCCAAATTCAAGGCTTCTTCGATATTCCAACCGACAATCTGTTCGCCGCGCCTGTGTTTGTCGATGACATTCAAAGCCGCTTTCAAAAAGACCAAGAGCTGATGGTGGTGAGCCCAGATGTCGGCGGTGTGGTACGTACGCGCGCACTAGGCAATCGCATTGGCGCTGATTTGGCGATTGTCGATAAGCGTCGCGAACGCGCGGGCGAAAGCGAAGTGATGAATATTATTGGCGATGTCTCTGGCCGCGCTTGCTTGCTGGTCGATGATATTGTCGACAGTGCCGGCACGCTGTGCAATGCCGCCACGGCGCTGATAAATGCTGGCGCCACCTCGGTGTCTGGCTATGTAACGCATGGGGTTTTATCGGGCGAAGCTGTGAATCGGGTGAATAAATCGCAGCTCGAAAACCTGCTGATTACCGATACCATTCAGCCCACACCAGAGATTTTGGCCTCGCCAAAATTCGACGTTATCAAAATCGCGCCGCTTATTGGTGAAGCTATGCGTCGCACTTCGGAAGAACATTCCGTTTCGAGCCTGTTCGACTAGACCCAAGCGGTCGCATTTCTATTGAAACTTGCGGGTTTCACAGCTATAACCCGCCCACGATCCGGTTTTACACCCCTGGAGGAAACCCGGTCTGACCGGCATGGCATGGGCTATGTCGGGAAATATCGCAACAAAGGAGACAGATATGTCTGACATTTTAGTTTTAGCCGCTGAACAGCGGGAACGGGCCGGTAAGGGGGTCGCTCGTGCATTACGTCGTGAGGGACTAGTGCCGGCCGTTATTTATGGGGGCAAAGAAGCCCCAGAAGGTATCTCGGTAGCCATCCGGGATATTACCAAAATCTTCAACACGGGCCGCTTGCTCTCCACACTTCTCGAAATTGAAGTGAACGGCAAGAAGCAACGCGCCATTGCTCGCGATGTGCAATTGCACCCGGTGCGCGACGATATTCTGCATGCTGATTTTCTGCGCCTAAGTAAAGACGCGAAAATTGCAGTGGAAGTGAGCGTGAACTTCCTCAACGAAGAAACCTGCCCAGGTCTTAAAATGGGCGGCGTGTTGAACGTGGTTCGCTATACCATTGAGCTGAATTGCCCGGCCGATAATATTCCAGAATCAATTGATCTGGATCTTGGCGAAGCACAAATGAACGATAGCATTCACATCTCTGAGATTAGTCTGCCAGACGGCGTAGAGCCGGTGATTACCGACCGCGACTTCACCATTGTTACCATTGCAGCGCCAGCTGCCTTGCGTAGCGAGGAAGAAGAAGCCGCCGATGCCGCAGAAGCCGCTGAAGCCGCTGAAGCCGCTGAAGGGGAAGCAGAAGAAGGCGCAGAAGAGTAATCTTCCCGCCCCTTTTTTGGCAAACCTGACAGGGATGAAAATCTCCGATAAGGTGACACGATGCAGTTATTTATAGGCCTCGGAAATCCAGAAGCGAAATACGCCAAGAACCGACACAATATAGGTTTTATGGTGATGGACGCTCTGGCCGAGGCCTATTCTTTTGCCCCGTTCAAAGACAAATTTCATGGGCTGGTGGCGCAAGGGATTATTCCCACCGCCAAAGGCCCTGAAAAAACCTTGCTGCTAAAGCCCCAGACCTTCATGAACAAAAGCGGCGTGAGCGTTGCAGAAGCCGTAAATTTTTATAAGCTCGACGGCAGCCAAGTCTTGGTTTTCTACGATGAGCTAGACCTGCCGCCCGGCAAACTTCGAATGCGCCGCGACGGCGGCCTCGCGGGTCACAACGGTTTGCGCAGCATCAAAGCTCATATGGGCGCAGATTTCCGCCGCGCCCGCTTAGGCATTGGCCATCCGGGCCATAAAGACAAAGTGACCGGCCATGTGCTGGGAGATTTTGCCAAAGCCGACCAAGACTGGTTGGCCGAGTTTTTAACCGCCCTTTGCGACAACGCCCCCTTGGCGGTCGAGGGCGAAGATGCGACGTACCAAACACGGGTCGTAGAGGCTATGAAGGGCGCTATCCCTGAGCCTGCTAAACCCAAAGCGGCGAAAGCCAAAAAAGACGAATCACCGGAAGGATAAACCATGGGATTTAAATGCGGTATTGTGGGCCTGCCCAACGTAGGCAAATCGACCCTGTTCAATGCATTGACGAAAACCGCCAATGCCCAAGCGGCCAATTTTCCTTTCTGCACCATTGAGCCAAATGTCGGCGATGTGGCCGTGCCCGATGCGCGCCTAGATGCGCTGGCCGAAATAGCTCAATCCGCCACCCGTATTCCTACCCGCCTGAGCTTTGTCGACATTGCGGGTCTGGTTCGCGGCGCCTCGAAAGGCGAAGGGCTGGGCAATCAGTTCCTCGCCAACATTCGCGAAGTCGACGCCATTGCCCATGTGTTGCGATGTTTTGAAGACGATGACATCACCCATGTGGAAGGCGCCATCAACCCGCTATCCGATGCGGACGTTGTAGAAACCGAGCTGATGCTGGCCGATTTGGAGAGCCTCGAAAAACGCGACGCCAGTTTGCGGAAAAAATCATCGGCCAAAGATAAAGACGCCGCCGCCGAGTTAGAATTGGTGGAATTGGCTCTGGCCGAATTGCGCGAAGGCCGCCCCGCCCGCAACGCCGATATTCCCGAAGACCGCCAACGCGAGTATAGCAACTTGCAGTTAATCACCTCCAAACCGGTGATTTATGTCTGCAACGTAGAAGAAGCTAGCGCCGAGAGTGGCAATAGTCTGTCGGACAAAGTCGCCGAACGCGCCGCCAGCGAAGGCGCGCAAAGCGTGGTTATTTCGGCGCGTATCGAAGAAGAATTGGCGCAATTGGATGATGCCGAACGCCTCGAATATTTAGAAAGCCTAGGGCTTGCAGAACCCGGCCTGAACCGTCTCATTCGCCAAGGCTATGCGCTGCTCAAGCTCATCACTTACTTCACCGCTGGCCCCAAAGAAGCTCGCGCTTGGACGGTGTCCGACGGCTCGTCGGCGCCGCAAGCGGCGGGCGTCATTCATACCGATTTTGAACGAGGCTTCATCAAAGCCGAGACCATTGGCTATGACGATTATGTGGAGCATAAAGGCGAACAAGGCGCGCGCGACGCAGGCCGGCTGCGCCAAGAAGGCAAAGATTACATCGTCAAAGATGGCGATGTGATGCTGTTCCGCTTTAACGTTTAGCGGCTTCCTCGCCTAGCTCTTGAACGGCCTTGCGACGCGCCTTGAGCACAGTCCAGAAGACGACGGCAGCCAGCGCCGCGCCACTGAGCTGAGCACTGGTGCTGCCACAAAGCGTGGAAACCCATACAATTGCCATCAAACTGGCCGCCACAAAGGGCAGAAAATAATGCAGAGCCATTGTCTCGCTCCTCTTGTTATTTTTAAGACCTTAAGCGTGGCAGGTTCGCGCCCGTTTTGTCCATAAAAAAACCCCGCCCTGTTTTCACAGAGCGGGGTTTGTTTTTGTCTCTAGGGCTTTTGCTAGTGCAAGTCTGCCCAGATTTTGCGCATCGAGGCATACATCAGACCGGCAAAAATTGCCAAGTAGATCAGCACCATGAAGCCAGCCCGCTTACGCGCTTCCAGCTCAGGCTCAGCCGCCCAATTAAGGAAATGCGTAACGTCGAGAGACATCTGCTCTACGCTCGCGGCTGTGCCATCGCCATACTCCAGTAGGTCTTCCATCAGAGGCGATGGCATCGCAATTTTGCCGCCCGCCATATATGGATTGTAATAAAGACCCGGACGCATCTCGACGCCCTCCGGGGCCTCTTCATAGCCGGTGAGCAACGCGTGGATGTAATCTGGGCCACCCGAACGGGCTTTGTTGATTAGGCTCAAATCTGGCGGATAGGCGCCGCCATTGGCCGCGCGTGCCGCATTGTCATTGGGATAGGGCGCAACGAAACGGTCGGAGGCCAGAGCTTCGCGCTCATACATATCGCCATAATCGTCAGGCCCATCTTCGACCATATACTCTTTCGCAATCGCCTTTACTTCGGCTTCGCTGAATTCAGGCCCACCCTCTTGCGACAAATTACGGAACGAAAGCTGGTTCATCGAATGGCAGCTCGCGCAGACCTCTTTATAGACCTGATAGCCACGACGCAGCGCATCGCGATCATAGGTGCCGAGAGGGCCGTTAAAGCTCCAGTCGATGACGCCAGGATGTTTGGCATCGCCAGCCGCTTGTGCCGGTGCGATGAGGCTCATCGCCACAACACTCGCCCCAAGAATGGTTTTTATTGCTTTACGCATGTTTTCTTCCCCCTCAGAGCCTATTCGGCAGGTTTTGCGGCCAAGACTGGCTCAGAAATGGATTCCGGTATCGCCTTCGGTTTTTCTACCAAGCCCAATACTGGCAGAACCACCAGGAAGTGCGCGAAGTAGTAAATCGTGCCGATACGAGCCAGAACAATGTAAATGCCCTCGGCAGGTTGCGCGCCCAAATAGCCGAGCAACAAGCAGTCGAGAATGAACAAGACATAGAACTGACGGAACAGTGGACGATAGCGCGCCGAACGCACTTTCGATGTGTCCAACCATGGCAGCAAGAAGAGAACGAAAATCGCTCCAAACATCAAGGCCACACCGCCCAGCTTATCGGGTACCGCGCGCAAAATGGCGTAGAACGGCAAGAGATACCATTCCGGCACAATATGCGCTGGTGTGACCAGCGGATTGGCTTGGATGTAATTATCTGCATGGCCCAAAACATTTGGCGCAAAGAAGATGAAGTAAGAGAACAAGATGAGGAACAACGACAGCGCAAAGCCATCTTTCACCGTGTAATACGGGTGGAACGGCACGGTATCTTGTTCGCTTTTCACTGAGATGCCCGTTGGGTTGTTATTGCCCGGTACGTGCAGCGCCCAAATGTGCAGGATGACCACACCGAAAATTAGGAACGGGATGAGATAATGCAACGAGAAGAAACGGTTCAGCGTTGGGTTATCGACGGAATAACCGCCCCATAGCCAAATCGCGATGTTCTCACCGATCAGCGGAATAGCGCCAAACAGATTGGTAATCACGGTCGCGCCCCAGAGGCTCATTTGGCCCCATGGCAAAACGTACCCCATGAAAGCCGCAGCCATCATCAGGAGATAAATTACCACGCCCAAAATCCATAGGACTTCGCGTGGCGCTTTGTAAGAGCCATAATACAGGCCGCGGAACATATGGATGTATACCGCGATGAAGAACATCGACGCGCCATTGGCATGAATATAGCGGATCAACCAACCATAGTTCACGTTGCGCATAATGTGCTCAACCGAGTTAAAGGCAAAATCGACATGCGGGGTGTAATGCATGGCAAGGATAATGCCTGTGATGATTTGTGTGACGAGACAGAATGTCAAAATACCGCCGAAAGTCCACCAATAGTTGAGGTTTTTCGGGGTTGGATAATCAACAAAGCTGTCATGTGCCAAACGCAAGATAGGCAGACGTGTGTCGAGCCATTGCGTAAAACCTGTGCCGGGATCGTAAGTGCTTTCACCGCTCATGGGTCAATTCCTATCCAATTTTGATGCGTGTATCGTTGACGAATTCGTAAGCTGGCACTTCCAAGTTTTTCGGTGCCGGGCCTTTGCGAATGCGCCCTGATGTATCGTAATGCGAGCCATGGCATGGGCAGAACCAGCCATTAAAGTCGCCAGACTGGCCAAGAGGCACGCAACCCAAGTGGGTGCAAATACCAACCATAACCAACCATTCGTCTTTTTGAACGCGTTCCCCATCGCCTTGCGGGTCTGGTAAATCTGTTACCGCGACGGCGCGCGCTTCCGTGATTTCGGCTTGCGTGCGGCGGCGGATAAATACCGGCTTGCCGCGCCATGTGACCGTAATGGATTGCCCAGTTTCAACGCTGGACAGGTCGACCTCGATGGAAGCCAAAGCTTTCACGGAAGCATCTGGGTTCATTTGATGAACCAGTGGCCACACGACATTGGCAACGCCAACGGCGGCAAATGCGCCTGTCGCCAAATACAAAAAGTCTCGACGATTTGGTTGCTCAGCTGTTGGCTTGTCTTGTTCCGCCATAATGCTCTCCTTATTGCGCCCGATTGTTAGCTCTTTATATACAAGCCAAGATTGAGGGCAAACTACAGGCTCGGGCGGGGCAATATAATGTGTCACCGTGACGCACAAAAGGCACAATTCCTTGCTTGCCCAAAAGCGAATAAAGCATTGTTATTGCTATTGTTTTACAAAGGCGCCATATTTGGCGACGAAAGTGGGGAAAAAGTGGATCAAGATCTTTGGAATCAGCGAAAAGAAACCGCATCCGACTGGTTTCGGTCATTGCGAGACAATTTGTGTGAAAGCCTCGAATCACTGGAACCCGATGGCGCCGTTTTTGAACGCAAAAAATGGCACCGTGGCGATGGCAGCCAAGAGCTGGGCGGCGGCGAAATGTCGATGCTCCATGGCACCGCTTTTGAAAAAGCTGGCGTTCATATTTCCACCGTGCATGGCGAGTTTTCGGAAGATTTTCGAAAGCAAGTGGCTGGCGCCGAGGACGACCCGAGGTTTTGGGCCTCTGGCATTTCGGTTATCATTCACCCCACCAATCCCAATGCGCCCACCGCGCATATGAACACCCGCATGGTGGTAACCACCAAGGGTTGGTTTGGCGGCGGCGGCGATTTAACGCCCATGCTCGACGCAGCGCGCAGCCCCGAGCATGAAGATACAATCGACTTTCACGCCGCCTATCAGGCAGCTTGCGATCAACATGACGCTGACTATTACCCGCGCTTTAAAGCCGAATGCGACGATTATTTCTATCTGCCGCACCGCCAAGAGACGCGCGGTACGGGCGGTATTTTTTATGATCATTTAGATAGCGGCGATTGGGATGCAGACTTTTTGTTCACCCAAGATGTCGGACGCGCGTTCTTACAATCCTATCCAAAAATTGCAGAACGCCGCATTCATCTTCCCTTCGACGACAGCCATCGTGACGAGCAATTGGCCCGACGCGGACGCTATGTCGAGTTTAATTTATTGTATGATCGCGGAACTATGTTTGGGCTGAAGACCGGCGGAAATGTCGAGAGCATTTTGTCGTCCATGCCGCCTGTTGTGAAATGGCCTTAAAGCTATTTTTCCATCCGCACGGCTAACTCTGCCGCCACCGCCGCCTCGTCGGGGAACCCGTGTTCCACCCACCAGGCTTCCAATAGACGAGACATGACGCCCATGGTCGGCCCGTTCGGCAGACCTGCGGCTTGCATCATCGCCCCTGTCAGAGGAAACTTTGGCCGTTGATAGGCCTCGGCTTGGCGCACGGCGGCTTGTAAATGCGCCGCATCGCCGTGCCCTTTGGCACAAGCGAGATAGGCGCGATCGACCACCGCCACGGGCCCATCGACATAAAAAGCTTCTTGCAAATCGCGCCCTTCGGGGGCTTTGGAAAGAGCGGCGCGTATCCGCTCTCCTTGTTTGTTGGAGAGGCGCAAGCTCTTGGCTAAGCCCACGCCCGAGGCGGCGTCGGGTAGCAGCGCCATCAGCCGCAATATGGGGTCGTCGCTCAGAGCCACCATCGCGTCCAAAGCGTCGAGGCCTTGAGGGGGTAGCTCCAAAATAGCCGCTAAAAGTCCTGCCTCGTTGAGCGCGCGCGCCGCCTTTGGCGCCGCGGCCAAACGGATGATTTTTAGCATTTCAGCCTGACGGCGTTCGCCCGATAACGTCGCCATCGAAGGCGCCGCAGCGGCACACGCCGCCAAGGCTTCCGCATCTAAATCGGCTTCTGGCGTGAGCCGAAAATGAAACCGGAAATAGCGCAAAACCCGCAAATAATCTTCTTCAATGCGCGCGCTTGCCGCGCCGATGAAGTGTACATGTTTGGCTTTTATGTCGTCCAGCCCCTGTCCTGTTGGGTCGTGTAGGGTGCCATCAGCATCGGCATAAAGCGCGTTTATGGTGAAGTCGCGCCGCGCCGCATCGCCTTGCCAATCTTGAGTGAAGGCGACTTTCGCATGGCGCCCATCGGTGGCCACATCGACGCGCAGGCTGGTAATCTCGTAAATCAATGTGGCGTCTTCGATATGCAGTATCGCCGATACGGTACCGTGCTGGAGCCCCGTGCCGACCCCTTTGATAGCCGCTGCTTTTAAGCGCTGCATCACCTCTTCGGGCGCCAGATTGGTGGCCATATCGACTTCCGTATCGCGGGTCGCCACTTGCAAAAGCGTGTCGCGTACGCAGCCGCCAACGCAGCGCGTGATGGCCTCGCCTGCGTTTAAAATTCGCAGCAGCTCTTGCGTCTCTGGCCGCGTTAGCCATTGGCTATGTTTTGCATCTAATTGGGTCATCACGCCCGAAAGCCTATTCGAAACGACCGGGTACAATTTTCCCGTCTTCTAGGTAAGGCGCAATGTAATTGCCGCTTGGAGCATTGCCTGTGCTAACTCGGTAGCTCACCAGACTGGCCACAACCAAAGCCAAACCGATGAGGGCGGCGGCGGCATATCGCTTGCGCAATTTATCGCTCGGCTGGCTCGACGAGACAAACTGTGTCCAGGCCCAGACGATAAAAAACGGGGTTAGGAATAACACCAGATTTATCACAAGTATTCTTATCATCGCGCCAACCTCCGGCTCATGTGCATCAGCATGCCTGCTGTGGCTCCCCAGATATTATAACCCTCAAACTGCAAAGAATAATAGTGGCGCGTTTTGCCCCCCCACTCGCCCGAATGGCGCTCATAGCCTTGCGCGTCGAGCGCTAAGCTCGCAGGGACTTCGAAAATATCAGCCACTTCATTGGTGTCCGGCGTCAACGAAAAGCCGGGTCGGATGAAGCCCACGACAGGCAAAATGAGAAAGCCCGTGCCGGTTTGATAGGTATCTAAAAAACCCGCTACTTCAACAAAGCTGGGGTCGAGGCCGGTTTCTTCGTGGGCTTCGCGCAAGGCCGTCTCGACAGGCGTGGCGTCTTGGCTCTCCACTTTGCCGCCCGGAAACGCTACCTGCCCTGAATGTTTATCGAGATGATCGGCGCGTCGCGTCAATAAAATGCTCGGCTCTTGGTCGGGGCCCTTGTCGACCAAGCCAATGAGAACCGCGGCCAAACGCAGGTTTTTAGATTTCTCAAGCCATTCGTCCTCCGTCGCACCGGCCTCTGGCCAGGGCGAGGGCGAGGGCGAGGGCGAGGATAAGGCACCATCTACTTTATGATCGCCGAACTGGCCTTCGCTGCTCAACACTTCCGGCGTTGGCAGCTCGCGATTGACCACGGCGGAAATGCGGGCGCGATAGTCCATTAGGCGTTCGCGCCATCATCATCGGACAAAATATCTTCCGCCGCTGCGAGCGCGAAAAACTGCCCATGGCTCCAGACGCCAAATTGACCCTCGACGACTTCGCATAGCGCGACTAAATCGTAAAACACGGCACGGCTGATCAGCGCTTCAAGGCGCGCGCGCACATGAATATAGGGCGACGGCTCGTCGGTTTTTGCATCCAGCTCAAAGCGCAAGGGGTGCTCGGGGCCGGCTTCGGTGAAATCTCCGACATTGGTTTCGAACCGCAAGACTTGCTCTTTGCCCTCGCCCGTCACCTGCATGAGCGTGGCGACAAAAGGCGCATCTTCCACTTCAACTCGAATTTTTTCGACCGGCGAGACGAGGTAATGTTCGCCGTCTTCATCATGGCGCAAAATTGTCGAAAACAAGCGCACCAGTTTTTTGCGGCCAATCGGAGAATTGGCATAATACCATTGCCCATCGCGCGCAATTTTCATGCCGATGTCGCCGCAATAGTCGGGCTCCCACAAATGCACGGGCGGCAAGCCTTTTTCGCCCGTCTGTTTGTTCTCGCCTGCCTTTTCGGCATCCGCAATCACCTTCAGCAGCGCGTTGGCGGCTTCGGCGGTGGCATCTTGATTGGCTTTTTCCGGCATGGCGTAATCTCTCTTTCTAGAGAGTAGTTAGCACAAATCCGGTGCAGGGCGAACCAGACCGGTCAATTTGGCACAGTCTGCGCTGGCGCCTTTGACCAAAAGCCGGCTCGGGTCGACCGGACCTGGCAGGCGAACGTCGGTGGGCGCGACCTGAAATCCCACCCGCTCATAATATGGCAAATCGCCAACCAAAAGCACGACAGGAAAGCGCGTTTCTTCCACTGCCTGCAACGCGGTTTGCATAAGCTGTTCGCCAATGCCCCGTCCCTGATGGTCTGGATGCACCGCCAAAGGGCCCAATAAAAGAGCTGGCGCTTCGCCGATATAAATCGGCCAGAAACCAATCGACCCGATAAGCAGGCCTTGCTCGTCATGGGCGCAAAAATCATAGTCCGCAACGGCGACATTACCCTCGCGCAAACGCTCTGCCGTTCGCGCCAAACGGCCTGGGCCGAAACACAGATCGAGCAAAGCGGTTAAAGAGAGCGCATCGGGGCGAAATGGCGTGATTTTGAAACTATGCATGAGGCTACCACATGAGACTAAAAAGAGCGGGCGTTTATAAAACGAAAGGCCCTGATTTTGTGAAAAGGCGAACAACAAAAGCACCTAAGCCGAAACGGCAAGGTGGTTTTAAATTATCGTCGTCGCAAGATTTGTTTCACGATTTTCCTCAAGTTAAAGCTCAGTTCAAAGTGAGGTTTAGCCTATTGGGCGGTAAAAATAAAGCCCATATAACTGCCATAAAGCGCCAGACAAATGCTGCCCTCTAGGCGCGACATGCGCCGCCCTGTACCCATGAAAAAAGTTCCCAAGGCGGCAACGCCCAACATAATGGGAATATCGCGATGCGCCATTAACTCGGAAATCGGCAAAGGCGCCAGCAAAGATGTGGCGCCAAGTATCAGCAGGATATTGGAAATATTGCTGCCAATGATATTGCCGACCGCAAGGCTTGCATGGCCCCGCACGGCGGCAACCATGGAGACGGCTAGCTCTGGCAAAGACGTGCCGAGGGCCACCAAACTAAGGGCAATCACCGCTTCTGAAATGCCCAATTGACGGGCCAATAAAACGGCGCCATCGACCATCAGGCCCGCACCCCAAATAACCCCCGCCAGGCCGAGCGCCAAAACCAGCAAGGCCACCAACAAGCCGCCCGGCACAAGGTTTTCTTCGATGCCGGCTTCGGCTTCTTGCACACCCTCGCCAGTGCGCGAGGACGTATATAAATAAATAGTGAAGCCGATGAGGGCCAGCAACATGAGGGTTCCAAGTGCGGGCGATATGGCGCCCACGAACCCCAAGCCAACCAGCGCCAAAGAAACGGCGAGCATAAAACTGCCATCGCGCGCCAGCGTGCCCCTTTGGGTGGCAAACGGGCTGACCACGGCCATTAACCCCAAAACCAGCAGAATATTGGCAATGTTGGAGCCAACCACATTGCCAATAGAAATATCGGGCTGACCATTTAACGCCGCTTTGACCGACACCGTAAGTTCCGGCGCGCTTGTGCCAAAAGCAATGATGGTGAGGCCAATAATCAGCGGCGATACTTTGAGGTGACTGGCAGCACTTACCGCGCCGCGCAAAAGCGCCTCGCCTGCAAAACCGAGGACAATAAAACCAGAGATAAGTAAGAAAAGCGGTGATTCCATGGCCTGTTTTACCATGTTCCCCAGAAAAAATTCCAGAATTTTGCTTCTGCCGCGCAAAAAGTCTTGGCAGAGCCCGGTTTTATGCACTAGCCTTTTTTCCAAATTATAGCGTTTTCTGGGAGGAAATAATGCACTGGAATTTTGGGGATATCATTGATGCAATCGTGCCGGCTTTGCCAGAGGGCCATCTGGCTTTGGTTCATGGCGAGAGAGAGATTACATGGCAAGAAATGAGCCATCGGTCGAATAATCTGGCGCGCAACTTGTTGGCAAATGGTGCCACAACCGGCGATAAAGTTGGCTTCTACATGCGCAACCGCCCCGAATATTCGGAATTGCTGGTTGGCTGCTTTCGCGCCCGCCTCACCCATGTAAACGTCAACTACCGCTATGTTGCCGATGAAGTGCATTATATTTTTGAAAACTCTGACGCCACCGTTGTGGTTTACGGCAAAGAGTTTCGCGACAATATCGAAATTTTGCGGCCCAAGCTGCCAAACGTAAAACAGTGGATTGAAGTCGGCGATGGCAAAGATCTGCCAGAAGGCAGCCTCGACTATGAAAGCCTCGTGCAGGAAGGCGATGGCTCTAATTTAGACATTCAACGCGCGCCTGATGATTTGCTGTTTCTCTATACAGGCGGCACCACGGGCATGCCAAAAGGCGTGATGTGGGAGCATCATAATTTGCGCGAAACGCAAACCATGGCGCTGCGCGCGCTCGGCGAAGTGCCAGAGACGATGGATGAATTAGTCGCCCATTTGAAAAACCAAGGCCCCGGCCAAGTGTATATTCCGGCCTGCCCGCTGATGCATGGCACCGGCCTGTTTACCGCCATGGGCGTCTTGATGAACGGCGGCACCATTGTAACACTCGAAGCGGCCTCGCTCGACAGCCAAGAATTATGGAGCGTCGTGGGGCGCCGCGGTGTCGATTATATGGCCATTGTGGGCGATGCTTTTGCCAAGCCAATGCTGGCCGAACTGCAAAATAATCCGGGCGTCTATGACGTCAGCTCCGTTGGCAGTATCGTCTCCTCGGGTGTGATGTGGTCGATGGAAGTGAAACAGGAAATGCTGAAAGTGCTGCCCGACGAATGCATGTTGGTCGACAGTTTCGGCTCGTCAGAAGCGATCGGCTTTGGCTCGTCCATCACCATGAAAGACACGCCGGTGAAAACTGCCAAATTCACCACCAATGAAATGTGCAAAGTGTTTGACGAAAACGACAATGAAATTCCATGGGGCAGCGAAACCCCGGGCTTTATTGCGTTCGGCGGCCCTATTCCTTTGGGCTATTATAAAGATGAGAAGAAAACTGCCACGACGTTTAAAACCATCAACGGCCAACGCTTCTCTATTCCGGGCGACTATTGTTTGGTTTCCCCGGAAGGCGAATTGACGCTTTTGGGTCGTGGCTCGGTGTGCATCAACTCGGCTGGCGAGAAAATCTATCCGGAAGAAATTGAAGAAACTTTGAAACTGCACGACAGCATCGATGATGCTTTGGTGGTTGGCGTGGCCGACGAAAAATGGGGCCAAGCGGTAACCGCCGTGGTGAAAACCGTCGATGGCGCCAGCTTTGATGAAGGCGATTTGAAAGCCTTCTGCAAAACCAAATTGGCGGCTTATAAAACCCCCAAACATGTGTTTCATGGCGGCCCTGCGTTTCGCGCCCCCAATGGCAAGGCCGATTATAAATCGGTAACCGAATTTGCCGTCGAAGAGGTCAGCAAGCGCGCATGACCCGTCGGATAGCTGTATTTGGAAAAATGGGCGCGAAATTTGCGCCCATTATCGCCGACGCTCTTTCCTCGGATTGGGAGGTCGATGTTTGGCCTTGCGACGAGGATCTGGGTGCACGTGACGCCATATTGCAAACCTGCGAAGCAGCGGTGATAAGCGCCGATTTCATTTTGACCCCGGGCAATTTTGGGGCCTTGATGGAGGCGCCGAACCTAAAGATTATGCTGCAACCCTGGGTCGGCATAGACTGGCTCGACCCCGGATTTTTGCCCGAAGGCTTGATTTATTGCAATGCGGGGGGCCATGCCGCGCCCATGGCGGAACATGTTTTGGGCGCCATGTTGGAACATTCGCTCGAGCTGCGCCAATTGCACCAAGACATGAGCTTAGGAAAATGGCATCGCGCTGGGCGCAATGCGGCCCCGCAAGCCCGCCACGGAGATTTGCGCGGCAAGCAAGTTGGCATTATCGGCTATGGCGACATTGCCAAAGCGGTGGCGGCGCGCGCGCATGCCTTTGATATGCACATCTCGGCAGTCGCGCGCAGTGAGCGCGAGACAACGCCCGAGCCCCTGCAATGGATTGGCACGCAAAAAGACCTGCCAAGATTATTGCGCGAGAGCGATTATCTTATTCTAACCTGCGATTTAAACGAAGACACACAAGGCATGATTGATGCCAGCGCTTTCGACACCATGAAAGACAGCGCCTATATTATTAACGTCGCGCGCGGCGAAGTGATCGATGAGGACGCCTTATTTGAGGCGCTCTCGAACCATAAAATTGGCGGCGCTGCCTTGGACACTTGGTATCGCTACCCAACGCATATCACGCAAGCCGAAGCCGACCCCGATCGGGGTGGACCGTATCAAGGCAGTCGGCATGATTTTTTATCCCTCGACAATGTGCTTTTGACGCCGCATAGCGCCGCGCATACTTTCGGCGCCGATAAAGGGCGCTATGAGAGCCTTGCTAAATCACTGGTTAGCTACACCAAGGGCCAGACCATTGCGCGCCATGTAGCCACCGGAACCGGCGATAATCTCGACGGTTTTCAAATGCCATAGGCAGCGTTCTTTTGGGGTTTTATGGCTAAAACTGCGGCCAGATGCCACGCGAGCCCGCTTTCGTAATACTTGCTCCCCCCAATCGCCGTGCTATTGTTTTACGAGATATAAATATTGGAGAACCTGAAAATGACAGCTCTTGATAGTTTCCGCGAAGAAACCCGCGCGTGGTTGGAAGAAAATTGCCCCGCCTCGATGCGTACCCCGATGCCAGAACGCGAAATGCCTTGGGGCGGCCGCCAGGCCAAATACCCAAATCCTGACACGAAAGTCTGGATGGACAATATGGCAAGCCGCGGCTGGACAGCCCCAACTTGGCCCGCTGAGTATGGCGGCGGTGGCCTGTCGAAGGAAGAAAACAAAGTGCTGCAACAAGAGCTCGGTGCCATCAAAGCGCGCCCTGCCCTGACCAGCTTCGGCCTTTGGATGCTTGGCCCAGCGCTTTTGGAATTTGCGAGCGAAGAGCAGAAGAAAAAATATCTTGGCGAAATTATCCGTGGCGAAATTCGTTGGTGCCAAGGCTATTCCGAACCCGGTGCGGGCTCTGACTTGGCTGGACTGCAAACCAAAGCCGAAGATAAGGGCGATCACTATTTGGTCAATGGCCAGAAAGTTTGGACCTCTTATGCCGATCAGTGCGATTGGATTTTCTGCCTCGTGCGCACCGACACTTCGGTGAAACATGACGGCATTTCCTTCCTGCTCATCGATATGGATGATGCCGGTGTGGAAGCCCGCCCGATTAAATTGATCTCGGGCGCCTCGCCATTTTGCGAGACCTTTTTAACCGATGTAAAAGTGCCGAAAGAAAACTTGGTGGGCGATCTGAACAAAGGCTGGACCATTGCCAAGCGTTTGCTCGAGCATGAACGCAGCATGATTTCCGGTATGGGTATGGGCGCAGGCGCGGCCTCCATGGGCGGCATGGAAGCTGTGGCCAAAGAAAACTTTGGCGCCGATGGCGAGAAAATTGCCGACTCGAGCATTCGCCAAGCCGTTGCCGACCACAAAATGGACCAGCAAGCCTTTGGTCTGACGCTGAAACGCGCGGAAGCTGAAGCCAAAGCCGGACAAGGCATGGGCGCTGCGGCCTCGATGTTTAAATATTACGGCACGGAAGTGAACAAACGCCGGTTTGAGCTTTTGCTCGACCTGATGGGCACACAAGCGCTCGGTTGGGAAGGCGAAGGCTTTGATAAGCGCGAGCTTGCCGTGACCCGCTCTTGGTTGCGCTCGAAAGGCAATTCGATTGAAGGCGGCACCTCAGAAGTGCAGCTGAACGTGATTGCAAAACGCGTCTTAGGCCTGCCAGACGCCTAAGCCTTCGCAAAATCGGCCCAGATTAATCGGCCCAGATTAATCATATGAGATTAAAAGGAATATTCTATGGCATTCGTGCTTACCGAAGAACAAACCATGCTGAAAGATATGGCGAAGGACTTTTTCACCGAACAAGTTCCTGTCGCTAACTTGCGCAAGCTGCGCGATGCAGAAGATGCGGATGGCTATGATAAAGCCGTTTGGAAACAAATCGTCGAGCTTGGCTTTGCTGGCATTCTCATTCCAGAAGAGCATGGCGGCACAGGTTTTGGCCCCATGGGGCTGGGCATTGTGATGAAAGAGGCTGGCCGCACGCTGGCCGCTTCGCCGCTTTACTCGACCGCTGTTTTGGGGGCTGGCCTGATTATGGCGGCGGGCTCTGACGAGCAAAAAGGCGCTCTCTTGCCAAAAATTGCAGCCGGCGAAACCCTGACTGCTTTGGCATTGGAAGAAACCAACCATCACAATCCGTTGAACACAGCCATGACAGCTGAAAAATCGGACGATGGCTTTACCCTAACAGGCGACAAGAAATTCGTTATCGATGGGCACATTGCCAATACGCTGATTGTTGTGGCTCGCACGGGCGGTGCCGCAGGCGACGCGCAAGGCTTGTCGATGTTCTTGGTCGATGCAAAAGCCGATGGCGTGAGCATCACCCGCAACCATATGGTCGATAGCCGCAATGCAGCCAGCATCGGCTTCGCCAATGTGCAGGTCTCTGCCGATGCGGTTTTGGGCAGCCTAGGGGGCGCCTATGCCGAGCTGGAAAGCAGCCTCGACTTGGCGCGCGTTTGCTTGGCAGCCGAAATGTTGGGCGGAGCCGAGACCGTGTTTGACACGACTTTGGAATACCTCAAGGAGCGCAAGCAATTTGGCGTCATCATTGGCACTTTCCAAGCGCTGAAACACCGCGCGGCTGAATTGTTTTGCGAAGTTGAAATTTGCCAATCGGTGCTTTTGGATGCCTTGTCGGCCCTAGAAGACCGCCGCAATGATACCCCGCGCGCCGCCAGTCTGGCCAAAGCTCGTGTGGGCGATGCGCTTCGCTTGATTACCAATGAAGGCGTGCAAATGCATGGCGGCATTGGCATGACCGATGCCGTGGACGTGGGACTGTTTATGAAACGCGCCCGTGTGCAAGCTCAGATGTTGGGCGATACGAACTTCCACCGCGCCCGCTACGCGGATTTGGGTGGTTATTAATCTTAAAGCCACTTAAAAGCGATTACAGGCCTCGACATTTGCGTGTTGAGGCCTTAATTCTATGAGAGATAAGCAATCTTAAAAGGGGCTAAAATGGCTGAAGAAACGAAGCAACCAGAGCGCATCACCGTTCTTGCTGAGGAATTTACGCCGGCTGCCATGGAATTTCACCGCCGCAATATGAGCGCGCGGGGATATCGCATGGAAGGCCAGATAACGCCTCGTCGTTACATGATGATTGAGGGCCCAGGCGAGCCGAAAGACTTGTTTGACGCAAAAGAATATTTTGCGGTCACGTTCGTTCGCAAGGACGGCGAATAATCTCAAAACTGCGGCAAAAAGGCTCCCAAGCTGGCTAGGCTGGTCTTCCACGCCTATATGAGCTACTTATATGGCAGTTTAAAAGTGGACTTGATATGCCCGTCAATTACGACAAACATCTCGATGACGCCCTCGCCTCTCTGCATGAAGAGGGGCGCTATCGCGTCTTTACCGATCTGGCGCGTCGCGCGGGTCAGTTTCCGCGTGCGATAGATTATTCGACCACCCCACATCGCGAGATTACCGTTTGGTGTTCCAATGACTATTTGGGCATTGGCCAAAACCCAGAGGTGATGGAAGCCATGAAAACGGCCATTGATGAAATGGGCACGGGCGCTGGCGGCACGCGCAATATTTCTGGTACACACCACATGATTGTCGAGCTGGAAAACGAACTTTGCGACCTGCATCAAAAGCCCGCTGCCTTGGTCTTTACCTCCGGATATATTTCCAATGAAGCGACAATTTCGACGCTGGCCAAACTGTTGCCCAATTGCCTTATTCTATCGGATGAGCTGAACCACGCCTCGATGATTGAAGGCGTGCGCCAAAGTGGCTGCAGCAAACTTATTTGGCGCCATAATGATATGGCGCACCTCGAGAGCCTCTTGGCCGATGCCGACCCAGAACGCCCGAAGCTGATTGTCTTTGAAAGCGTCTATTCGATGGATGGCGATATTGCGCCGATTGAGCAGATTTGCGATTTGGCCGAAAAATACGGCGCCCTGACCTATCTCGACGAAGTGCATGCTGTGGGCATGTATGGCGCGCGCGGCGGCGGCATTGCCGAGCGCGATAACCTCATGCACCGCATTGATGTGATTGAGGGCACGCTGGCCAAAGCCTTTGGCGTGATGGGCGGCTATATTACCGGCAATCGCAATCTGGTCGATGCCATTCGTTCTTTTGCACCGGGCTTTATTTTCACCACCTCCTTGCCGCCAGCCATTGCCGCAGGCGCCATCAAAAGCGTGCAATTGGTGAAACAATCTAATTTTGGCCAAGACTTGCGCCTACGCCATCAAGAGCGCGCCGAGACTTTGAAAGATAAATTAGCCAAGGCCGGCCTCCCGGTTTTGCGAACGCAAACCCATATTGTGCCGCTGATGGTGGGGGACCCGCTATTGTGCAAAGCCGCCTCGGATCGTTTGTTGAACGAACATAATATTTATATTCAGCCGATTAATTACCCCACCGTGCCGCGCGGCGCCGAGCGTTTGCGCATCACCCCAACGCCTTTGCACGATGATGATATGATCGATGCTTTGGTGGCGGCTGTATCGGAAGTCTGGGCCTATCTGGATATTTCGCGCGAACTGCCTGGCGTGATATCCGCGCCTGCGGCGCAATAAATTTATGGTACCTAATTCTCACCCACCTGTGGCGTTTGGAAAAACGGGTCTTTTGCTGGTTAACCTCGGCACGCCCGTAAGCCCCGACAAAAAGGGTTTGCGCCCCTACCTCAAACAATTTCTCAGCGACCGTCGGGTGATTGAAGCCTCGCCGTTGATATGGCAGCCCATTTTGCGCGGCATTATTTTGAACACACGGCCCAAGAAATCCGCCAAAGCCTATGCCAAGATTTGGCGCGAAGAGAGCAATGAGAGCCCGTTGCGCTATTATACGCGCGTGCAGGCCGAGCTTTTGCAAGACATGCTGGGAGACGGCGTAGTGGTGGATTATGCCATGCGCTATGGGGCCCCCTCGATTGAGGAAAAAATACAGGCCCTGAAAGAAAAAGGCTGTGAACGCATATCGATTATGGCGCTCTACCCGCAATATAGCGCCACAACCTCGGCCAGTGTGTATGACGAAGCGTTCCGCTCGCTGTTGAAACTTCGCTGGCAACCCGCCGTTCGCACAGCTGCGCCTTGGCATGACCACCCCGCCTATATCGACGCTTTGGCTCAATCCGTTACCGACCACATCGACACGCTCGACTGGAAACCAGACGTGATTGTCGCCTCTTTCCATGGCCTGCCGCAGGTTTATTTTGACAAGGGCGACCCCTATCATTGCCATTGCGCCAAGACCGCGCGCCTGTTGCGCGAAAAGCTGGGCATGGATGACACACAATTGAAGTTAACCTTCCAATCGCGCTTTGGCCCGACCCAATGGTTGCAGCCCTATACCGATAAAACCGTTGTCGAGATGGCCGAAGCGGGCGTCAAAAAAGTGGCTGTGGTCACGCCAGGCTTTATTTCCGATTGCGTGGAAACCTTGGAAGAAATTGGTATCGAGCTGCAAGGCGACTTTCGCGAAGCTGGCGGCACGCATTTCACCATTGTGCCGTGTCTCAATGAGAGCGCGCCTTCGATGGAGCTGCTGGCAACAATCGCAAAACGCGACCTCGCGGGCTGGTTGTAAGCAAGAGTTGACCTCCCTTCCGCTTTGGGCCAGAGTTGGCGAAGTAGGTGATTTATGAGCGCATGGTTAAGTCTTTTTGAGCTTCCCCCCCATCCCGTAACGGGTCTGGTGTTGGTGGTT
The DNA here is from genome assembly GCA_018673175.1 of Rhodobiaceae bacterium. Classification (GTDB taxonomy): domain Bacteria; phylum Pseudomonadota; class Alphaproteobacteria; order RS24; family RS24; genus UBA8337. The sequence goes on from JABHDF010000057.1 coordinate 64,425, forward strand.
GTCTCGCTTATTTGGGCGATCCGAAGCCGGCGCAAAAGACGTCCTAATTTATTAGCCGCCCAAGTAGCCTTGCTCGCAAGTGCCATATCGCAAGTCGCGCTGACGTTCGGGCAAGGCGATGCCTCTTTGCTTTCCATCATCGGCGCCCTTTTGCAAATCAGCCTTGGGCAGTTGTTTGCTTTTTGGGTGGTAGCTTTGCTGATTATCCGAGGCGTTTTCGTCCTTCGTACCCGCAATGACAATGCCCATATATTTACACGGAACCGAAAATAATGACCGCTAGCGCCGCGCCCGACACCCCTATGTTTTCGCGAGCCCTGAAAGCCTACACCGTTGGCCTTCTTACGCTCATCTACACAGCCAATTATGTCGATCGTCAGATTGTCGCCATTTTATTGCAGTCGATCAAAACCGATATGGATTTGACCGACACGCAATTAGGCTTGCTGACGGGCCCTGCTTTTGGCGTGTTTTATGCCACGCTTGGCATTCCCATCGCCTATTTGGCCGACCGCGTGTCGCGCAAGAAAATCATCATTGCGTCGCTGTCTTTATTCTCGGTCATGACCTTCGTTTGTGGCTTAGCGCAAAACTATGTGCAGCTTCTCTTGGCGCGCGTCGGCGTGGGCGTGGGCGAGGCTGGCACTAGCCCGCCATCGCACGCCATTATTGCCGATATGTATGGCCCAGATGACCGCGCGGCCCCTTTGTCTATCTTTGCGCTCGGCATTAACCTTGGGCTTTTTGCCGCGTTTATTGTTGGTGGCTATATTGGCGACACCTATGGCTGGCGCGCCGCCGTGCAAGTGGTCGCGCTTCCGGGCTTGGCCTTGGCTTTGCTGGCGTGGTTTACCTTACGAGACCCGCCGCGCGGCATGAGCGATAATAAAGCCAACGGCACGGCACCGCCTTTGCTTGTGACCTTTCGCTATATGTGGCACACGAAATCCATTCGCCAATTGATTATCGCCTCGACGCTGGTGATTACCGTCGGCTACGGCGCGGTGGCATGGTTGCCGAGCTATTTCATCCGCGTGCATGGCATGAGCGCGACGCAAGTGGGTGGCATTCTGGCCATTATGATTGGCATCGGCGGCGGCCTTGGCACCGCCTTTGGTGGCATTTTGGCCGACCGCTTGGGCAAACGCGATGTGCGCTGGAACCTATGGCTGGTGGCGTCTGTTACCATTGGCGTGGCGCCCTTATCGGTCATCGGCTATCTGAGCACAGACACGATGACCGCCTTGGTCTGGCTCGCCATTCCGCTATTCGTGGGGGCGCTATATTTTGGCCCCACATTGGCCATGCTACATACATTGGTAAAACCCGAAATGCGCTCCCTCGCCTCGGCCATTATGTTGTGCATCAACAATATCGTTGGGCTGGGCATCGGGCCGCTAAGCATTGGATATTTGAGCGATAGATTGACCCCAACCTATGGCCCACAAGGGCTTGGCTATGCCCTCGCCGCCATGGCGATTGTCGGTATTTGGGGCGGCATTCATTATTGGCTGGCCTCGCTGCACTTACGAGAAGACATTCAAAACGCCCAAACTACCTAAGGCCACCTAAAGCTACCTGAGACCACAACAGATAGGCAGACACATGAAACGTGCAATCTCGCTTTTGCTGATTGGCAGCCTGAGCTTGGCTCCAAGTCTAACTCAAGCGGCGCCAGCCGAGGCAATGCGCTATTTTTCGGCCGAGTATCGAATTTATGCGGGCGGTATATTGCTCAGCAAAGTCGAGCTACAACTAGACCTAAGCCCCAGCCGCTATCGGGTTAGCGCCCATATCGCCCCGGCCGGTCTGGGCCATATTGCCTCCAACTCGCATGTCGTCGCCACCTCTACTGGCGGCCTCGTACAATCGCAATTTGTACCGCGCCACCTCGACTTAAGCTGGGCCAATGATGAGGGCGTAAAGTCTTCTTTCATGCGCTATCAAGACGGCGCGCCGCTAGAGTTTGTCTCTGGCTATGCGCCTACGCCTGAAAATCAATCGGTAGAAAAAGTCGACATCCACAGCATCGGCACTGGCACCACGGATCCGTTTTTGGCCATGTTGGCGCCGCTGCAAACAGGAAAATTGGTCGATGCGTGTCGTGGCCAGCGAAGCATTTTTGATGGCCGCCGACACGCCAGTCTCACCCTGACGGCGGGGCGAGACATCGCGGCCAGCGCGCATGACTATCCAAGCCGAATTCCGGCCCTTGCGTGTCGTGTGGTCTGGGCGCCGATTGCAGGTTACTCCAAGCGCAGCATGGCGCGCGCGGCTGAGTTTCCCCCCATTGAGGCGCACTATGGGCGCATTGGCGATACCCGTTTTGCGGCCCCGTTAGAAATGCGCGGCGAAACCCGCTATGGCGCCTTGTCTATTTATGCGGTGCGGTTTTTTACCGAGGTTTCGGCGCAAGACGCCCCCTTTGACATCCAAGATTACGTCTATGACTATGAACCCGACGAGTTAGATGACGAGTAATCGGTCTTGACCACAAGCTATGGTTTTGCCTAAACCTAAAGCCTAGGAGTTTTTCTATGGCCAAAATTGAAATCTACACAACCACCACCTGCCCCTATTGTCATGCAGCCAAAGACCTGCTGACCCAAAAGGCGGCGAGCTTTACCGAAATAAGCGTGACGCGCGAACCCAACCAACGCAGCACCATGCAAGGCCGCGCGGGCGGGCGCACTTCGGTGCCGCAGATTTTCATCGACGGAACCCATATCGGTGGCTGCGATGACCTCTATGCGCTGGAAGAAAAAGGCGCGCTCGACACCCTTCTCGCCTAAGCCAGAGCTTTATAGACGCGACATCATCCGGAAGAAGAAACGCACCGTATCGTTAAGCGTGGCGACGCTAATGCGTTCGTTCGTGCCATGAATGGCGCCCAAATCACTGGCGCCTAATTGCATATAGGTGAAACGATAATGGTTCGACGTGAGCGCGCGATAATGGCGCGTGTCTGTGGCGGCCACCAAGAGGCGCGGCGCAATGATAATCCGCTCGGGCGCTGCCGTATCACGAATGGCCGTGGTCAGCGCTTCCCAGCCATAGCCGGACTGCGGGCTAACCGGAGATGGCCCCATGCCACGTTGGCCAGAGCCGTCAAAGTTCACCTGCACGCGCTCGTCATTGATCACTTGAATAACCCGTGCCCGAACCGTGTCTGGCGTCTCCCCGGGTAAAATGCGGAAGTTCACTTTGGCCGAAGCATCAATTGGCAAGACATTGGCTTTAATGCCGCCAGAAATCATCGTCGCGGCCGTTGTGGTGCGCATGCCGGCCTGAATTTGCGTGTCGTTCTCGAGCTGGCGCATCACCACGGGCTTGAACAACCAGAGGTTTTTCATCACCAGTCGATTGACGAAAGGCATATCGTCGGCAACCGATTCTAGGAAGCTCTGCGTATGCGAGAAATCACGCGGGAATTGATTGGCTTCCAGCGCGGCAATCGAGGCGCCCAAAATACCAATCGAGGTTTGCACAGGCGGCACAGACGAATGCCCGCCTTTCCCGACCACTTTCAACTGCAAAGTGACAATGCCTTTTTCCGCGGGCGCGATAACCGCCATCAAAGGCTCTACGCCTGGCACGATGCCTTGCGTGACCAGCCCGCCCTCATCGATGAGGAACTCAGCCTCGACACCGCGCGCTTCTAACACTTTGGCCATTTCCAAAGCGCCATCTATGCCGCCTTGTTCTTCGTCATGGCCGAAAGCGAAATAAACCGTGCGTTTGGGCTGCAAGCCGCGTGCCAACATGTTTTCAGCCGCTTCCAACAGACCCACAATATTCACTTTATTGTCTAATGTGCCACGACCCCAAATAAAGCCATCCGCAATCACGCCTTTGAACGGCGGCTGTTTCCAGTCGCCTTCTGTGCCCGGAATAACCGGCACGACATCCAAATGGCCCAGAAAAATAACCGGCTTATTGCTTGGCGAAACCGGCTCGCTGCCAGCCCATGTGAAGAGCAAAGAATAATCGCCAACCACTTCGCGGGTCATCGCCTTATGGGCTTTTGGGAAGCTCGTCGCCAGATACCTATGGTAGGCCAGCAAGGCTTTGCCCGAAGTTGGCTTATCGCGACCATAAGAGATGGTTTTATAGCGCACAGACTCGCTCATCAGTTTGGCGACACGATCGCTATTCGGTTTGAAGTCAAAACTTTTCCCAACCCCTTGCTCGGCCGCAGGCATGAAAGTGCGTGCCAGAACAAGGATCACAATCAGGGCCAGAAGCCCGCCAATAGCTGGTAAAATTCTTGTCTTAAACATGAGGAGCTCCTTTGGTGGGGTCGCGTCACACTTCGTCTGGTGCAACTGTTTGGGCAAGTCTGCCTCTATTTAGGCAGGTCTGCCCCTATTTTGGCAAGTCTGCCATTGTTTGTCTTTCCATGGCCAATATAACGCCAATACTTGCCATAAAGGTCAAGAGCGAAGTCCCGCCATAGGAAACAAATGGCAGCGGCACCCCCACCACGGGGGCCAGCCCCATAACCATGGCCAGATTAACAATGACATAAATCGAGATAGAAAAGCCCATAGACGCCACCGCGAGACGCGAGAACGAATGGCGCATTTGGTTGGCAATGCGGAAGATGAGAAACAGCGTTAAAATAAACAAAACCAGCAAAGCAAGCGAGCCGAAGAAGCCCATTTCTTCGGCGTAATTACTGAAGATAAAATCTGTATGGCGCTCTGGTAAAAAGTTGAGCTGGTTTTGCGTACCTTGAGCCAATCCCTTGCCAAACACCCCGCCAGACCCAATGCCAATTTTCGACTGAATGATGTGATAGCCAGCCCCCAGCGGGTCTCGCTCGGGGTTTAAAAACACCAAGACGCGTTCCTTTTGATAGGTCAGCATGTTTTGCCAAACAACAGGAATGGCCGCTATAATGGTTAGCGTTCCGGCCATGAAATAGCGCAAATCCACCCCAGCCAGAAACACCACGCTTAAGCCCGTCACCGCAATCATAATCGACGTGCCCAAATCAGGCTGGTTGAGCACCAGCAAACACGGCGCGGCAATCATCGCCACGGAGGCAATTAAATTAAGCGGATGCGACACATGATTTTGATGCATGCCATGGTAAAATCGGGCCAAGGCCAGCACCAAGGCCAGGCGCATAAACTCCGACGGCTGCAAGCGCACAAAGCCTAAATCGAGCCAGCGTTGCGCGCCCATGTTTTTCGTACCAAATATTTCCACCCCCACAAGAAGCGCGAAAACCGCCCCAAAAAGGGGATAGGCCATGACATAAAAGCTGCGAAGCTCAATCGTCGATAGAGCATAAATAAGCCCCAGCCCGCCAATAATCCGAACCCCGTGACGCCACGCCCAAGGCGAGAAATCGCCGCCCGCGACCGAATATAAAACCATGACGCCAATTAACCCCAGCAAGCCCACACAGACGAACAAAGGCTTATGCATATCGTTGAAATGTTCCACCCATCCGGCGCGGTTCATCTGGCTTTGATAACTCATGAGCGCTCTCCTGGGGTGGACGAGCGCATCGCTTGGGGCTGCCCATCGGCCGCAGGTTTTTGCCCTTGCGAGCGCAATAAGGCGACCATGATATCGCGCGCCATGGGCGCCGCCACTTGGCCACCGCCGCCGCCGTGTTCAATAACCACACAGATGGCATAGCGCGGGGCATTATGCGGCACATAGCCGACAAATAAAGCGTGGTCACGCAAGTGCCAATCGAGCTCAGAATTGGGGATCACCCCCTCTTCGCGTTCGGTTAAGGAGATGCGTCGAACCTGTACCGTGCCGGTTTTGCCAGACATCCGCTGGCCATCAATCAACAGGCTCGAGGCATAGGCCGTGCCATCGGGTTTGTTAACCGCGCGATACATGCCCTGTTGGACGACCTCAAGGTGTTCCGGCGCCAGCCCCAAGGGTTCGGGCGGCGACGTGGTTTCTTGGGCCCGCACTAAAGTGGGCGTTACGCGCTTGCCCCCATTTGCCAGCGCCGCTGTCATCACCGCCAATTGCAAAGGCGTGGTCAGCAAATAGCCTTGGCCGATGCCCGTAATTACCGTTTCGCCCGAGCGCCAGCCGGTATCATAATTGGCACGTTTCCAATCGCGCCCCGGTACCGTGCCCCATTTTTCGCCCGTGAGGTTGATCCCCGTCGGCGCCCCAAACCCGAAACGGCGCGCCATCGCCTCAATGCGGTTGATGCCCACTTTCAAAGCCAAGTCGTAGAAATAAGTGTCGCAAGACCGCTCAATCGCTTGCAGCATATTGACTGGCCCATGGCCCTCTTCCCGCCAGCAGTGAAACATCTCGCCCGAGAAATGATAGACACCCGAGCACGTCACTTTATCGTCGGCGCTCACCAATCCCGCTTCTAGGGCGGCCAGCGCCACCAACATTTTAAAGGTCGATCCGGGTGAATATTGTCCGCGGATGGCCTTGTTCAAAAGCGGCTTGCGCTCGGCGACCAGCATTTTCTCCCATGTGCGCGTATCGACGCCACGCGAGAAATCATTGGGGTCGAAAGAGGGAACCGAAGCCATGGCCAACAACTCGCCGGTTTCAATATCCATCACCACCGCCGAGCCGCTATGGCCCGCCAACCGCTGCGACACCAGTCTTTGCAGCTCTACGTCGATGGATAAAGCCATGCTTTGGCCTGGCTGACCCGGGTTGGTCTCTAATTCTCGCACCGTGCGACCGCGCGCATTGACCTCGACATGGCGCACGCCCGCCGTGCCGCGCAGGTCGAGTTCAAACTCCCGTTCCACCCCGCTGCGCCCCACGGTATCACCGACAATGCGCCCCATACGCCGCAAATCAGCCGCCGTCTTATCCCCCACATAGCCAACCACATGCGCTACGGCTTCGCCTTCAGGGTAAATTCGCTTCTCGCCAATGCGCGGGGAAACACCGGGCAAAAACGGTAAGCGCAAATTAATCGCGGCGAAAGCATCCCAATCAACATCTTCGGCAATGGGGATGGCCTTGAAAGACGGGCCGCGTTTGATGCGACGCCGAAGCTCGCGCACGCGGGCGTTCGATAGACCCAAATGCTCTTGCAACTCGGCCAGCGTATTGTCTAGGTCTTTGGCTTGCTCTGGTACCAATTCGACCAGTAGCTTGCGGTCATTATCTGCCAGAAGCGCCCCATCGCGGTCGGTGATAAGACCTCGAGCGGGCGAAAGCTCGGAAATATTCACCCGATTGGCTTCCGCTAAAGTGGCATAACTATCAGATTGAGATATTTGCAAATATTGCAATCGGCCCGCCAACAGGGCAAATAAGCTGACTTGCATGCCCCCGAGGGCAAACAGGCGCCGAGAAAATAATCCGCTTTCATTTTCAAACAGGGACATTACTCGTCTCCTCTTTTAAGCGGGTCAGACAGCGATTGGTTTTCCATCCACCCGAGAGGGCAATAAAGCAGCGGGAAGCATAAACCAGTCAATAGAGCCGACGTCAAATACAGCCAAAAATCTATCGCCATGTCCGCTCGCATGAGACCAATGAGGTAGCCGGCAAAATAGGTTAGCAGACACACCACTGCAAAATTCGCCCATACAGAGCCGGCGCGCGCTTCTTGCAAAACGGTTTTTTGTCTCATCGCCAATAGATAGAAAAAACAAAATAAAAACGCCCAGAAACCGATTGGTGCTTCGCTCAAAATATCGTTCAGCAGGCCAAAGGCAATGATGGCAAAGGGCGCAAAGTCTCGCTCACTTGGCGAAATCGCAATGAAAAATATTGGCACAAGATAGAGACCCAGCTCAATATGGCGAAGCCATTGATAGTCCACGGGCAGGCCATCGAGAAAAATAAACCCAGCCAAAACAAAATAAGGAACGAGCCACAGGCTGCCGCCGTCCGCGGCCCGCACATCCGGGCGACGTAAGGGGTTCATCTTTTGGCCTTGCGCGAAGCTGGCGAGGTTTGAATATCGGGCGGCGCATCAACGGCAACGCCCTTGACCACGCGCACATGAATGAGCCCTTGCACATCATCCAAAAGCTCGACTTTTGGCGGCTCCCCGACACCCAAACGCAGTATTCCCACCGGCAGGCCAATCGGGATACGACCGCCACGACCAGACGTGACCAAGAGGTCGCCATCTTTCAACGTGGCTTTGCGGGGCACGAATTGAAGCTCTGGCATATCATTATTGCGACCCGATAAAATCGCTTGCACATTGCTGGCCAAAGCCACCACGGGGATATTGCTGTTAAAATCAGTCAGCAGCAAAATACGTGCCGATTGCAAACCGCTGGAGATAACCCGCCCGATCAATCCATTGGTGCCAATCACCGCCAAGCCTGGTTCAATGCCCGCGCTTTTGCCGCCCTTCGTCACCAAGGTTTTGACAAATGGACTGGAAAGGTCTGCCACCACCCGAACGGGGAAAAGCTCAATGTCTGGCTCTGGTGGCAAATCTAGCAGCGCGCGATATTGCTGCATGAGGAATTGCGCTTGTGTCATCTCGTTGATTTTAAGACGCAAGGCTTCGTTTTCCGCAAGCAGGCGATGGTTTTCTTCGCGCAGGCCACTGAGTTGCGAGACTTGTGTGCCCGTGTTTCGAAGCGCAATAAAGGGGCGCCCCAAAGCATCTATGGCAGGCAGAAAAATATCAAAGGCGGTTTGGCGCAATTGCATAACCCGCGGGTCGTCGCGCGGCAGCAGAAACAAAAATAGAGCGCCGATGAGCACACACACAGCCGCAATGCCCGTCGCACTGACAAAGCGTGTCTCGCTAATACTGGCGCCAAATTTCGCCAAACTATCCCCTTAAAGTCTCGCCTAATAGGCTGCGGACAGAACGTGTTTCATGGTTTTAATGTGTTCCAGCGCACGGCCAGTTCCCAACACAACGCAAGACAAAGCTTCATCGGCAATCGACACAGGCAGGCCCGTGGCTTCGCGCAAATAAGCATCTAAATTATGCAGCAAACCGCCGCCGCCGGTCATCACGATGCCCTTGTCGACAATATCTGCGGCCAATTCTGGCGGCGTAGCTTCTAGGGCCACTTTCACGGCTTCGACAATGGCGCCCACAGGCTCGGCAAGGCTCTCGGCAATTTCGCGCTGGGTAATGATAACTTCGCGCGGCACGCCATTCATCAAATCGCGCCCTTTGAGGCTGACAGTCTGGCCTTCTTCGCCCGGCGCCATCATGGCTGAGCCAACTTCTTTTTTGATGCGCTCCGCACTCGACTCGCCGATGAGCAGATTATGGTTACGACGGATATGAGCGATAATCGCCTCATCCATTTTATCGCCACCCACACGCACCGAACGCGAATACACAATACCGCCCAAAGACAGAACCGCGACTTCCGTGGTGCCACCGCCGATATCAATCACCATCGAGCCTGTTGGCTCGGTGACCGGAAGGCCCGCGCCAATGGCTGCGGCCATAGGCTCTTCGATGAGGAATACCCGACGCGCGCCCGCCGACATGGCGCTTTCTTGAATCGCACGTCGTTCTACCGCCGTCGCGCCCGAAGGCACACAGACAACGATTTGCGGATTGGCAAAGCTGCGGCGGTTATGAACTTTGCGAATGAAGTGTTTGATCATTTCTTCCGTCACATCAAAGTCGGCAATCACACCATCGCGCATCGGGCGAATGGCTTTAATATTGCCAGGTGTGCGCCCCAACATCATTTTGGCTTCGTCGCCCACAGCCAACACGCGGTTGCGCCCGTTCTGTTCGATGATGGCCACTACAGATGGCTCGTTCAAAACAATGCCACGCCCTTTTACATAAACCAGCGTATTGGCGGTTCCAAGGTCAATGGCCATGTCGGCAGAGAACATCGCAAGCAGCATATTTAACATCGTGTATTCCTCTCAAAGGGTACCTATCAGGCGGTCAGACTATCTGGCGCCTGTTTTTCTCGTTTAATCAACAATTTATTCAAAGCACTAATATAGGCCCGTGCCGAAGCGACCATTGTATCGGTATCGGCTGCACGACCGATGACGGTCTTGCCCGCCTCTTCCAGGCGCACGCTAACTTCGGCTTGTGCATCCGTGCCTTGTGTCACCGCATGCACTTGGTAAAGCTGCAAATCCGCTTCATGCGGGAACAAAGCCTTAATGGCATTGAACGTCGCATCGACGGGGCCATCGCCTGTGCTCTCGACTTCGGTTTCTTTACCGTCGATATCCAGCTGTAACGTAGCTTCTTGGGGCCCGTGCGAGCCCGCCACGACGCGCAAAGACACCAGCTTAATCCGGTCGATGCCTTTGGCCACTTCATCATCAATCAAGGCGATGATATCGTCGTCAAATACATGTTTTTTGCGGTCGGCCAATTCTTTGAAGCGCACAAAAGCCTCTTGCAATTGGTTGTCGCCCAATTCATAGCCGAGATTATTAATCTTATCGCGAAACGCATGACGCCCCGAATGCTTGCCCATAACCAAAGAGGTTTTGGAAATGCCAACGCTCTCCGGTGTCATGATTTCATAGGTCTGATTGTTTTTCAGCATGCCATCTTGATGGATGCCGCTTTCGTGCGCGAACGCATTCTTGCCGACAATCGCTTTATTATATTGCACTGGAAACGCCGTCACCGACGAGACCAATTTGGAAGCGCGAGACAGCATTTGCGTCTCGATATGGCTCCACTGTGGCATCAAGTCGTTGCGCACATTCAACGCCATGACAATCTCTTCCAAGGCGGCATTGCCCGCGCGTTCGCCAAGCCCATTTATGGTGCATTCGATTTGGCGTGCGCCAGCGCGAACGCCAGCCAAAGAATTAGCAACCGCCAATCCCAAATCATTATGGCAATGGGTGGAGATAATCGCTTTATCGATATTGGGCACACGCTCGCGCAACATGGTAATCATCTCGAAATATTCCTGCGGCATTGTATAGCCCACGGTGTCTGGAATATTGATCGTTGTGGCACCTGCCCGAATAGCGGTCTCGACGCTGGCACACAAAAAATCATGCTCGGTGCGGGTGGCGTCTTCTGGCGACCATTCCACGTTATCGGTATGGTCGCGAGCGCGCGCCACCGAAGCGGCAATGGCTTCCATCACATCTTCCGGTTCCATTTGCAGCTTGTGCTTCATATGCACGGGGCTGGTGGAAATAAAAGTGTGAATGCGCGGGTTTTTGGCATGTTTTAACGCATCTGCCGCGCGGTCGATATCTTTCGAGCCAGCCCGAGCCAAGCCGCAAACTTGTGCGTCTTTCACCAGTTTGGCGACTTCGGATACGCTTTCAAAATCGCCGTTGGAGGCAATCGGAAAGCCAGCTTCGATAACATCGACGCCCATTGTGTCCAAAACTTCTGCAACTTGCAGCTTCTCTTCCAAAGTCATGGAAGCGCCAGGCGATTGCTCGCCATCGCGCAAGGTGGTGTCGAAAATATAAATGCGGTCGCTTGCCGCGCCTGTTTGTTTTGTTGTGTTGGTCATTATCTCATCCTTCTCTTGGCGGCTTTACCTGTGGTTTCCAGGCATTTACCATTATGTTTTATCCCTAATTCACCCCCTGAGAACGCGCCGTGCATGGCCTGTCCGATCTCAGGGGCAGGTTAGGAGAAGGATGGTAAGTAAGTCGTTCGGCCGAGAGGTTTTTTGACGCCGGCCACAAGGCGCGCACAGACCCACAACACGGCCAGACGACCGAGCGGTAAAAGGGTTTGTAAATTTGGCCTGAACCATCATCTTGCGCCTCTTTATAGAAAACCCTCTCGGGCCTCATAAAAAATCTTATACTTCATGTTTATCCAAGCAAAACAGCCATGGCAAGCACTTTCACATGTCACGACCTGCCAAAGCGGGCGTCTGTTCGCCGACCTGTTGAATTAAAAAATCCATAACCGTTCGTACATGTCCAAGCCGTGCCAAATCGGCGCGGGTCAGCAACCATAACTCTAAATTACCAACCAACTCTGGCCCCACGAGCTGCACCAAGGCGGTTTGCTGGTGCGCGATAAAGCACGGCAGAGCCGCCACCGCTTCGCCACCCAAAATCGCATTTAGCCGAGTGGCGACGCTCGAGGCGCGCATCACGACTTTGGCGTTTTTTTCTGCCCGGGATAGCCACCAAACCGGGCCCAAAGGTCGCTCTTCCTCAGAAAAAGCAACCACTTGATGACCGGTTAAATCGCCAGCGCTATTTATCGGTCCAAATTTCGCCTGATAGCCAGGCGTCGCATAGACGCCGTAAGCCACATCACAAAGCTTGCGAGCCAACATATCGCCATGGGTGGGGCGCGCCAGACGCAGCGCAATATCGACATCGCGCAATACATTCATCACCCTTGGCGCACCGCCAGGGCCCGACAGACTTGGATCTGTGATGATGTCGAGGGTAATATCAGGTGCCGTTTTCAAGAAATTCGGCACCGCTGGGCCAATCAATCCGCCGGCCACCACATCGCTGGCAGAAAGGCGCACCACGCCGCCGTAAGCCCCTGAATCGGCTTGGAAATCTCTTTGTAAGGACGAAAGACTCGTGTCGACGGGCTCAAGCGATTGCAACAAGCGCGTGCCGTCTTGCGTGAGCGTGTAGCCGCTGCGCAGGCGCTCGAAAAGCCGCGCTTCTAACGCCGCCTCCAAATTGCCGATACGGCGCAACACCGTGGTGGTGTTGACGGCTAACTCGCGGGCTGCGGCCGACAAACTACCAGCCGCCGCCACCGCGAGGAAAAACCGTAAATCGTCCCAATCAAGATCTTTCATAATCGCAACAGCTTAGCTGCAAATATGCAAAATTGCAATTTTGCAACCTAAGAGTTGCGAAAAATGCTCTTCCGGTCGAGTTTCAACCAATTATCGAACGACAAACTGCCTGCGCCTTTGACCACCAGCACCGCCAGCAGAAAAACCCACAGCAAACGTTGGTCGAGAATGAGCGCATCGGAGGTACGGTCAAACCAAGCGCCAATCGTGGCCGCTTCGACCCCATGGCCATAAATATCGGTGAGCGATTGCACACCCACAAAGCCAATCATCGCCAAGGCTGCGCCGCGCGTGAACAAACCAATCAGTATCAGCAAAGGCAAAACAAACTCGGCCCAACTGCCTAGCAAAACAATCGGCGTGAAAAATATCGAAATCGCGTCCGTGTCATATTCAGCGGCTTCTGTGATGCCGGGAAGAATTTGATAATAGGCGCCAATCGTCGGGGTAAAAAGCCCTTCCAATTTCGTCATGGCCGAGGCCCGCATTCAATCCAACCATGACTGCGTCAAAGGCCAAGAGCAGCAGCCGGGCCTCGTGAGCCTGCTGCAAGGTGTCTCTATAGACTAGGCAGATTTTCGGCACAAAAAAGGGCGGCGCTCGTTTTCGCGAGGCC